>NZ_JBPQTK010000025.1:0-60649 GCF_051386315.1 Micromonospora sp. URMC 107 | reverse complement strand
TCAGCTCGACAGCGTCGTGCCGGTCCTTGCGTCCGCCGGGCCTCAGGCCCCGTGGCGACCCGGAGCGGGCTGTCCGGTGGCGGGCGGTGGGGCGTACCGTCGCGGTCGTGGACGAGGGCGACGGCCTGGAGTGGCGGGAGCGGCAGCGGCGGGCGGTGCGGGCGCACGCGGCGGCCGACGAGCGTCGGCGGGCGGCCGAGCACGCCGAGGCGGCGGAGCTCGTCGCCTGGTTCGTCGCCGAGGCGACCCGGCGCGGGCTGCCCACGGAGCGGCTCACGGCCCGGGGCCCCGACGGGCGCGGAAGCTACCGGACGGGGCTGCGCGGGTGGTACGTCGACCGGGCCCGCACCCGGGCCGTCGACGTCGACGGGCGGTTCCACCTGCTGACCGTGGCCGGCGGCCCGCGCGCCCGGCTGTTCGGGGCGGAGCCGCAGCCCAGTCCGCCGCCGCTCGTGGTCGGCGCGGGCGGCCGGGACGGCGAGTCGATTCCGCTGCGCACCCTGCTGACGCGCCGGTTGGCCGCGGGCGACGAGGCGTCCCGGGCGGGATCAGCGGGCGATGAGGCGCCCTGAGCGGGGTCAGCGGGCGACGCCGCCCGGCCGGCGCGCCCGGCGCCGCCGGCCGAGGTGCCACCACCAGGACTGCTGCACCAGCAGCGTGGCGAGGCCGGCGAGCACGATCGCGCAGAGGTTGATCACCAACTGGAGCGCCGAGCCGGACGCCTCGTGCCAGACCCCGTAGGCGACGGCGACGGCCACGTTCGCGGCGGCCGGCACGGTGGTCACCGAGATCAGCACTCCGACCAGGCTGCCGGACTTCTTCGAGGCCAGGGAGAGCATGCCGGCCACCCCGGCGAGCAGCCCGACCACCCAGGACAGCGCGTCCGGCCGCCAGATGAAGTCGGTCAGCGGGCGTTCGGCCTCCAGCATCCCGCGCTCGACCAGCCCGGCGGCGTCCAGCCCCCACGTGCTGAGGACGGTGACCACCATGGCGGCGAGGAAGCCGACCACCAAGGCCTGCACCGACCGGCCGATGACCGGCAGGTTGCGGCGCAGCAGTGCCACGCAGAGCGCCGCCAGGGGGCCGAACTCGGGGCCGACGACCATCGCGCCGACGATGAGGATCGGCTGGTCGAGCAGGACGCCGACGCCAGCGAGCATGGTGGCGACGATGATCAGCACGAGGTAGGTGGCGGAGAGCTCCGTCTGCTCGCCGGTCTTGGCGGCGATCTCGTCCCAGACCACCGCGTCCGCCCCGCTGCCCGGCGCTCTCCGGGCCGCCCGGCCGGCCGCCGAGGAGATGGCCAGCTCGACGTCGTCGGCCGAGATGGCGCCGCGCTCCTCCACACCGAGCTGCCGCAGCCCGGCCAGCACGTTGTCGGCGCTCTCCCGGACCACGTCGCAGAGGATGAGGTCGCCCGCCGGCTGGCGGGCGGCGCCGGGGAGCACCGCCAGGTGGGTCACCCCGGGATCGGCGGCCAGCAGGTCCGCCACGGCCGAGGACTGGTCCGGCGGCGCGATGACTCTCAGATGCAGCAACGGCTCTCCCCCGCGTCGTCGACCGTCGAGCACTCTACTGCCGGCGCGGGCGCGTCGAGGGGCACGTCTTTCGGCACCGGGCCGCGTCCTGACCGGCCGTTGCGCGGTTGACCTGTCGGGATCGGCGTCGAGTGTCGCGATTTCGCGCTCCCGGCATGTTCATCCCTGTTAGAACGTGTTTGTCGTATGGTGCCTGACTATGCCTGGAGGTCGAGACCTTGCCTGGTTCCGTGAACACACCGGAGAGCCTCACGCAGCGGCCCCGACCGGAGGCCCTCAAGCGGGCGATCGACGTGCTGGCGGCCGTGCTGCTGCTCGTACTGGCCGCGCCACTGATCCTCGTCGTGGCGGTGCTGGTGGCGGCGGGACTCGGCCGGCCGGTGCTGTTCCGGCAGCCGCGCGCGGGACTGCACGGCGAGGTGTTCGAGCTGGTCAAGTTCCGCACCATGCTCCCGCCGGATCCACGGCGGGGCCGGGTGCGCGACGAGGACCGGCTGACGCCGCTGGGGCGGTTCCTGCGTTCCACCAGCCTGGACGAGCTGCCGACGCTGTGGAACGTGCTGCGCGGCGACATGAGCCTGGTCGGCCCGCGCCCCCTGCTGCCCGAGTACCTGCCGCGCTACTCCCCCGCCCAGGCCCGCCGGCACGAGGTCAGGCCGGGCGTCACCGGGCTGGCCCAGGTACGTGGGCGCAACAGCCTGGGCTGGGAGGAGAAGCTGGAGCTGGACGTCTGGTACGTCGACCACCGCAGCCTGCGGCTGGACCTGTCAATCCTCGCCGCGACCGTCCGCACCGTGCTGCGCCGCGAGGGGATCTCCGCGGCGGGCTCGGCCACCGCGCCCGAGTTCCTCGGCACGCCCTCGCCCGCACCGCCCGCCCCGGCACCGGAGGCCCCCCTGGCCGTGCCCGCCGGAGGTGGCCGATGAGCCGGACCATCCACCTGTCCCCGCCCGACGTGGGGCCGCTGGAGGAGTCGTACGTCGTCGCGGCCCTGCGCTCCGGCTGGGTCGCGCCCGTCGGGCCGGACCTCGACGCGTTCGAGCGCGAGGTCGCCACGCGGGTGGGCACCCGCGGGGCCGTCGCGGTGAGTTCCGGCACGGCCGCGCTGCACCTGGCCCTGCTCGGGGTGGGAGTCGGGCCGGGGGACGCCGTCATCGTGCCGACGCTGACGTTCGTGGCGACCGCGAACGCGGTCCGCTACGTCGGCGCCCGGCCGGTCTTCGTCGACTGCGACCCGCATTCCGGGAACGTCGACGTGGCGCTCGTCGACGAGCTGATCCGGACGCTCACCCTGCGGGGGCACCGCGTCGGCGCGGTCGTCCCCGTCGACCTCTTCGGCAGCTGCGCCGACCACACGGCGCTGGCCCCGGTCTGCGCGGCGGCGGGCGTGCCGGTCGTCGAGGACGCCGCGGAGGCCCTCGGCGCGACCCATCACGGCCGGCCGGCCGGCTCCTTCGGGCAGGTGGGCATCCTCTCCTTCAACGGCAACAAGATCATGACCACCTCGGGCGGCGGGATGCTCGTCTCCGACGACGCGGCCCTGCTCACCCGGGCCCGGTTCCTGTCGACCCAGGCCCGCGAGCCGACCCCGCACTACGAGCACCGCGAGACGGGCTACAACTACCGGCTGAGCAACCTGCTCGCGGCGCTGGGCCGTGCCCAACTCGTCCGGCTGGACGGGATGATCGCCCGGCGCCGGCACCTGCGCGACCAGTACGCGAAGCTCTTCGCCCCGGTCCCGGGCGTGCGGCTGCTCGGCGTGGAGGATCCCGGCTCCAACTGCTGGCTGACCACCATCGCGGTCGACCCGGAGCGGTCCGGCTGGCGGGCCGCCGACCTGGCCGCCCACCTGGCCGCGCGGGACATCGAGACCCGCCCGGTCTGGAAGCCGATGCACCTGCAACCGGCGTACGCCGACGCCGAGCGCCTCGTCACCGGGGTGGCCGAGCGGCTGTTCGCCGACGGGCTGGCCCTGCCCAGCGGCAGCGCCCTGAACGAGCGGCAGGTCGGCCTCGTCCTCAGCGCCGTCGACGAGTTCCTCGCGGCCCGGACGGGAGCGTCGACGGCGTGACGGTCCCCCTGGTGGTCGTCGGCTGCGGCGGGCACGGCCGGGAGGTCCTCACGATCGCCCGGGCGATGGACGCCGCCGGAGGGCCGCGCTGGCGGCTGCTCGGGTTCGTCGACGACCGCCCCTCCGAGGAGAACCTGAAGCGGGTGCAGCGGCTCGACGTGCCCTATCTCGGCGGCGTCGCCTGGCTTCGTGACGCGCCCCCGGACGCGCACCACGTCATCGGCATCGGCGACCCGCGCGTGCGGCGGGCGGTCGCCGCCCGGGTCGACGCGTACGGCACGCCGGCGGCGAGCCTGGTCCATCCGGCGGCGACGATCGGGCCGGACGCGGTGCACGGCCCGGGCTTCGTCGCCTTCGCCGGGGCCCGGGTCACCACCAACGTCACGCTCGGCCGGCACGTGCACCTCAACCAGAACGCCACGGTCGGGCACGACTGCACCCTCGCCGACTTCGTGTCGGTCAACCCCCTGGCCGCCGTGTCCGGCGACTGCCAGCTGGCGGAGGGGGTGCTGGTCGGGACGACGGCGGCCGTGTTGCAGGGCCTGCGGGTGGGCCGGGACAGCACCGTCGGGGCGGGCGCCTGCGTCGTCCGCGACGTGCCGGACGGCGTCGTCGTCAAGGGCGTGCCCGCCCGTTGACCCGACCCGACCTCGGCCCCACGGACGAAAATCGGTCATCAAACCTGAAAACCTCCAAACATCCCCTTCGGGCATGTATCAACTAAAGGAGCCCAAAGCTCCTTCCGCCCTCGGCGGAAGCGGCCGGAGACGGACAGGAGCACAGATGCCGCCGGAAACAGAGACCACCCGAGGCGGGCAGGGGACGCGCCGGGCCAGGGCCCGCCGCCGCACCATCGGATTCCTCGCCACCGACAGCACCGCCTGGGTCGGCGGGTTCGTCGCCGCGGTCTGGTTCCGCTACGAACTCGACCTGGCACCCGGCCAGCTCGCGCGCGCCGCCGCCTGCGGCGTCCTCGCCGCCGTCGTGCACGTGGCCGTCGCGGCGGTGCGCCGGATCTACTCCGGCCGCCACCCGCTGGGCAGCCTCCAGGAGGTGCAGGGGGTCGCCGGCACGGCGGCCACCACGGCCGCGATCATGCTGATCGGGCTGCTGCCGGCCGGCGTACGACCGGTGCCGGCGAGCACGCCGCTGGTCGGGGGCGCCCTGGCGCTGTTGTTCATGCTGACCGCCCGGTTCACCTACCGGCACCGCCGCGACCTCGCCATGCGGCCGGACGCCCGCTCGTCCAACCCCGTGCTGCTGTTCGGGCTCGGCGACGCCGGGCAGGGGCTGCTCCGGGCCATGCTCGGCGATCCGCGCGGGCGCTACCGGCCCGTGGGCGCCCTCGACGACGACCCCGACAAGCGGGACCTGCGCATCGGCGGGGTTCGCGTGCTCGGCGGCCGTCAGGACGTGGCGGCGGCCGTACGGCGCACCGGCGCGACGACCGTGATCTTCTCGGTCGCCAACGCCGACGCCGCGCTGATCCGGCAGATCCGCGAGGCCACCCTGCAGACCGGGGCGGCGTTCAAGGTGCTGCCTCCGGTCCGGGACCTCGTCGACCACCGGATCACCGTCCGCGACGTCCGCGACGTGCAGATCGGCGACCTGCTCGGCCGCCGGCAGGTGGTCGCCGACATGGCGCTGAGCACCAACGGGCTCAGCGGCCGGCGGGTCCTGGTCACCGGCGCGGGCGGCTCCATCGGCTCGGAGCTGTGCCGGCAGGTGATGAAGGCGGACCCGGGCGAGCTGATGATGCTCGACCGCGACGAGTCGGCCCTGCACGGCCTGCAGATGTCGCTGGCCGGCCGGGCCCTGCTGGACGGCCCCGAGCTGATCCTCGCCGACCTCCGCGACGACGAGGGGATCCGGCGGATCATCCGGGAGCGCCGGCCGGACGTCATCTTCCACGCCGCCGCGCTCAAGCACCTCACGCTGCTCCAGCGGCACCCCGGAGAGGCGGTGCAGACGAACGTCTGGGGCACCCTCTCCGTGCTCGACGCGTGCCGCGACGTGGCCCGCTTCGTCAACATCTCCACCGACAAGGCGGCCGACCCGATCAGCGTCCTCGGCTACTCGAAGCGGATCACCGAGCGGCTGACCGCGCACGCCGCCTCCCGGTTCCCCGGCACGTTCCTCAGCGTCCGCTTCGGCAACGTGCTGAGCAGCCGCGGTTCGGTGGTGACCGCGTTCCAGCGGCAGATCGAGCTGGGCCACCCGCTCACCGTCACCCACCCGGAGGTGACCCGCTACCTGATGACGGTGCAGGAGGCGGTGCACCTGGTGTTGCAGGCCGCCGAGATCGGCCGCGACGGGGAGGCGCTGGTGCTGGACATGGGTGAGCCGGTCCGCATCGCCGACCTGGCCCGGCAGATGGCCGAGCAGGCGGAGAGCAGCGTGCCGATCGTCTACACCGGACTGCGCCCCGGCGAGAAGCTGCACGAGGACCTGTTCGGCGCCGGCGAGACCGACACCCGGCCGCTGCACCCGTTGGTGTCGCACGTGGCGGTGCCCGCCCTCGACCCGATGGAGGTCAGCGGCCTCGACCCGTACGACGATCCGGAGAAGGTCGTCGCGCAGCTCGCCCTGCTCTGCGACCACCCGGTCGGGCCGGTCCCCCGCAGCTCGGTGCAGGTGCCCTTGTCCCGCTGACCCCGACCCCGCACGCGGCGAGGGGCGGCGACCGGAAGCTCCGGTCGCCGGCCCTTCTGGCGCGGTTTCAGCGGCGGATGCCCGCCCAGTCGTGGTGCCGGCGGACGGTGGAGAGGACGAAGTCGACCACCCGGCGGGAGGTGTCCGGGACCCGGTAGTCGACGGGGCACGGCACGCCCTGGGCGGCGACCTGGGCCACGGTGACCTCGACCGCCTCGACCACGCCCTGCGGGTCGAGCCCCGTCATGATGATCCCGCCCGCGTCCAGCGCCTCGGGTCGCTCGATCGACTCGCGCAGCGTCACGGCGGGGAAGCCGAGGATGGCGGCCTCCTCGCTGATGGTGCCGCTGTCGGAGAGCGTGCAGAAGGCCCTGGTCTGCAGGTGCACGTAGTCGAAGAGGCCGAACGGCTCGTGGAACGCGATGCCGTCGAGGGCCGCCGCGTCCGGCGCCAACGCCTCCAGCCGCTTGCGCGTACGCGGGTGCGTGGAGACCAGCACCGGGTGCCCCCACCGCTCGCGGACGGCTCGGAGGCAGTCGAGCAGGCGCTTCAGGCGGGCCGGCTGGTCCACGTTCTCCTCGCGGTGCGCGCTGACCACGAAGTACCGGCCGGGCGCGAGGTCGAGCTGACGCAGGACGCCCGACGCGGCGATGTCGGCCCGGTAGTGCTCCAGCACCTCCCGCATGGGCGAGCCGGTGTGCAGGATCCGGCGCGGGTGCAGCCCCTCGGCCAGCAGGTTGCGCCGGGCGTGCTCGGTGTAGACCAGGTTGAAGTCCGCGACGTGGTCGACCAGCCGCCGGTTGGTCTCCTCCGGGACGTTCAGGTCGAAGCAGCGGTTGCCGGCCTCCATGTGGTAGACCGGCACCCGCATCCGCCGGGCCATCAGCGCGGCGATGCAGCTGTTGGTGTCGCCGAGCACGAGCAGCGCGTCGGGCCGCGCCTCCTCGATCGCCGCCTCCATGCCGACTAGCACGCCGCCCAGCACCCGCCCGAGCGACGAGGTGTCCACCCGGAGGAACCGGTCCGGCTCGCGCAGCCGCAACTCCTTGAAGAAGACGTCGGAGAGCGTGCTGTCCCAGTTCTGTCCGGTGTGCACCAGCAGGTGCTCCACCGTGTCGTCGAGCCGGGCGATCACCCGGGACAGTCGGATGATCTCGGGTCGGGTGCCGACCACCGTCATGATCCGGGTCATGCCCGTCCTCCCTCTGCTGCCAGCTTGGTCATGATGTCCTCGAACTGGTCCACGCCCACCCGCAGCGACATGCGCTCCTGGTAGACCCGCCGGGCCCGCCGGCCCAGTTCCGCCCGCACGTCCGCGGACTCGGCCGCCGCGACGGAGAACCGCGCGGCGAGGGCGCGCCAGTCCCCCGGCGGGGAGACCAGGCCGACCCCGGCCGAGCGGACCAGGGCCGCGGCGTCGCCGCCCACGGACGCGATCACCGGGACGCCGCAGGCCAGGGCGGCCTGGAGCTTCGACGGGATGCTCCCGCGCAGCGCGGGCAGGTCGCGCAGGCAGACCAGCTGCCAGTCGGCGGCCGCGTACAGCTCGGCCATCCGTTCGGCGGGCCGCCGGCCGACGAACCGTACGTTGTCGGCGCCGAGGTCCGCAGCGAGCCGGCGCGCGGCCTCCTCGCCGGCGCCCGAGCCCACCAGCACCAGGTCGATCCGGTCGCGCACGGCGGCCGCCGCCCGGATCGCGGTCTCGATCCCCTGCAACAGACCGATGTTGCCGGCGAACATCACGGTGCAGCGCCCGCGGTGGCCGAGTGCCGCGCGGGCCTCGTCGGTGGCCGGCACCGGCCGGAACAGCCCGTCGTCGGTCCAGTTCCACACCACCCGGACCCGGTCCGGGTCCGCGCCGCGGGCCACGACCAGGTCGGCCATCGCCGGCGAGATCACCACGACTGCGCCGGCCAGGCGGTACGTCGCCCGCATCAGCGCGGCGACGCTCCCCTCCAGGGCCCGGCCCGCCCGGCCGGCGGGCGCCATGCCCGAGCCGAGCACCGACTCCGGCCACAGGTCCTGGACGTGCAGCACGATCGGCGTACGCCGGGCCAGGCGGGCCAGCGCCGCCGCGGCGATCGAGGTGGGTGGCGGGTGGTAGACGTAGGTGACGTCGACGCCCGCCAACCAGCGGACGCCGCCCAGCGCGCTGCTGGCCCCGAAGGACAGGTGGCTCAGCGCGCGCCGGGCGGCGGACGTGTCGTGGCTGGGGTAGGCGGGCACCCGTCGGACGGCGACCGCCCCGTCGGTCTCGGTGTGCCGCCAGCGCTGCCGCCAGCCGGGGAAGGTCCGGCCGTGCGGGTAGCTCGGAAAGGTGGTGAGCACCCGCACCTCGTGGCCCCGCTCGGCCAGTTGCCGCGCCAGGTTGCCGGGGATGAACACCCCTTCGGGCGGGTACCACTGGCTGACCAGCCCGATCCTCACGCGGCGACCACCGCGCGCTCCGGCCGGGCCGGCTCGACCGGTTCGGGCCAGGTGTCCGGCCGGCCCGGGTCGAACAGCTCGTTCGTCCAGAACATGGTGACCAGTTCGTCGTCGCCGGTGTTGACCAGGTTGTGCACCCACATGGTGGGCATGTCCACCAGCACCGGCCGGTCGCCGGAGACTCCGAACCGCACCACCTCGGTGTCGCCGACGCGGCGCAGGCTGATCTCCGCCGAACCGCGCAGCACCACGAAGCGCTCCACCTTGGCCAGGTGGAAGTGCTCGCCCCGGGTGATGCCGGGACGGGTCGTGGAGCAGAAGGTCTGGCCGCCGCCCCCGTGCGTCTTGACCGTCTCGACCAGCTCGCCCCGGGCGTCCGCCCGGCGCGGCAGCGCCAGCGGGTAGTGCGCCGGGAAGCAGTGCGAGCGGTAGGTGTTGAACAGCCGCACGTCGTGCCGGTTCGCCAGGGCCGGCAGCTCACCCGTGCGGTAGGTGGCGGCGACGTCGGCGAGCCGGTCGGCGAGGGCCCGTACGCCGGTCCGCAGCGCCGGCATGGCCGGGTCCCACGAGCCCCCGGCCGGTACGCCGACGAGCCGGGCCGCCGCGTCGGTGACGTGCACCAGGCTCAGCTCGCGGTCGCCGTGGACCTCCGGCTGCCCGCCCTCGGCGAGCAGCCGGCAGAACGTCGCGACCGCGGAGTTGTAGAACGGCCGGCCGTGCTCGCCGTACAGGTTCGGCAGCAGGACGTCGTCGACGCGCAGGCCCGTGTCGGCCAGGATGCCGGCGGCGGCGGCCTTCGCGTCGCCGTAGGGCGTGCCGTTGCCGGCCTGCACCGAGTTGGCGAAGACCACCGCGCCGGGCGGGGTCGGGCAGTGCTTGAGGCCCTGCGCGAGCTGGGCGGCGAGCTGCACGTTGCCGGCGGCGACGTCGGCCGGCTCGCCCCGGTTGACCCCGGCCAGGTGCAGCACCCGGTCGACGCCGTCGAGCTTCGCCGCGACCCGCTCGGGGTCGGCCAGGTCGGCCCGGGTGACGACGACCGGCTCCGGCCAGCCGAGGACGCGCAGCAGCACCCGCACGTGCCAACCGAGGAAACCGCCGGCGCCGGTGACCGCCAGCCTCAGCACGCCAGCACCGGGTCCCGCAGGGCCAGCTCCGCGCGGACCTCCGGCAGCGTCTTCAGCAGCTCGACGATCTCCGGTACGCCCAACCGCGGCGCGTTGGCGGAGTTGAAGTCCTCCGGCGGCCCCTGGCCCAGCTCGCCCTCGGAGACGTAGAGCGCGTAGTTGAGGTCGCGGGCGTCCAGCGGCACCCGGAGGAAGTCGCCGAAGTCGTCCGCCTGGGCGAGTTCCTCCCGGCTGGCCAGCGTCTCGTCCTGCTTCTCGCCGTGCCGTACGCCGATCATGTCGAGCTTGGCGGGCACGTCGAAGAGTTCGCAGACCGCCTCGGCCAGGTCGCCGATGGTGCAGGCGGCGGCCTTGCGGATGAAGATGTCGCCGGGCCGGGCGTGCTGGAAGGCGTGCTCGACCAGCTCCACCGAGTCGGCCAGCGACATCAGGAAGCGGGTCATCTGCGGGTTCGTCACCGTGGGCGCGCGGCCCGCCTTGACCTGCTCGATGAAGAGCGGGATCACCGAGCCGCGGGAGTACATGACGTTGCCGTACCGGACGCAGGAGACCGTGGTCGCGCTGTTCGGGTTGTTCCGGGCGTGCGCCTGGGCGACCTTCTCCATCATGGCCTTGCTCATCCCCATCGCGTTGACGGGGTAGACGGCCTTGTCGGTGCTCAGCACGACCACGGAGCCGACGCCGTTGCGCTCCGCCGCCTCGACGACGTTGGCGCTGCCCAGGATGTTGGTCCGCACCGCCTCCAGCGGAAAGAACTCGCACGAGGGCACCTGCTTGAGGGCCGCCGCGTGGAAGACGTAGTCGATGCCCCGGCTGGCGCGCAGCACCGAGTCGTAGTCGCGCACGTCCCCGACGTGGTAGCGGACCCGGTCGTCGCCGAGCAACCGGCGCATGTCGTCCTGCTTGGCCTCGTCGCGGCTGAGCACCCGGACCTCGCCGACGCCACGGTCGAGGAGGCGGCGCACCATCGTCTTGCCGAAGGAACCCGTGCCGCCGGTGATGAGGACCCGGCGGCCGGTGGTCATGAAGGTCATGGAATCTCCCGTGTCGTCGCTCGCCGGCCGCCACCTCCGCCTCGGCGGGTGCCACCGCGAGGCCCGCGCATGCCGGATGGCGGCAGGGATCCGTCCCCGCGCGGTGCGGCACCCGGGACAACGAGACGCCCCGGCGGCGAGATACGCGTTAGGGGAATAAGCCGACAAAAGGGGCGGTCCTTGCACCGCTGGTGTGAGACCGCAGGCGCACCACGTCCAGGATGCTCTCCCGGGCCACGGACGACCGCCACCGGCGGTAGGCGGCGGCGGCGGCCAGGCGTGCGTCGTGGCGTTGCTCAGGCGTCCGCGCGGCCCACCGGTCGATCTCCGCGGCCCAGGCGGCGGCCGTGAGGTCCGGCACCACCGACCCGCCCCCGCCGGTGAGCACGGGCGTCCACGGCGTGCGGTCGGAGCAGAGGACCGGGCAGGCAGCGGCCAGACTCTCGGCGATGACGTGACCGAAATTCTCTCCGAGGGTGGGCAGGACCAGCGCGTCGTGCGCGGCGAGCGCCCCCGCCACCTCGGACGGCGCCAGCACACCCTCGTACCGAACCCGAACCGTCGGTGGCAGCCCGGCGATCAGCGCCTCACAGCGTCGCCAGTAGGCCGCGTCCTCGATTGGGCCGTACACGACCAGCGTCACGGGCAGCCGCACGGCCGCCAACGCCTCCAATGCCAGGGCCAGGTTCTTCATCGCGGCGACGCGCCCGACGAACACCAGCCTCAGCGGCCCCGGCGCGGGCGGCGGGACCGACACCGGCTCCGGCGGCAGCGGGCTCTGGTTGGCGTTCACGTGGACGGTCGCCCAAGGGAACACCTGCCGGATGTCGGCGGCCTCACGCTCGGTGGACGCGTGGAACGACGCGTCCAGCCGGCGCAGGACACGTCGCCAGCCGGCGACGAACAGCCGTTTGCGCGCCGAACGCAGCGACAGTGCCCCGGGCGAGCACTCACCCCGCGGCGCCACCAGCACCCGGTCGACCCGCAGCAGGCCGCAGCCGACGGCAACGATCGGGAACACCGACATCGGCGCCCACAGGCTGTTGACGTAGAGCAGGTCGAAACGGGTCCGTCGCAGCTCGCGCCAGAGCACGAGCCACTGTCGCGGGTCGCGCAGCGACAGGTAGAAGACCGGAATTCGACCGCGGGCGTGCCAGCGGCCGGACAGTCCCGGGTAGGACTGCACGTCGCCGAGGTCGCGGTCGCGAGTGACCAGCGTCGGCGCTATCGCGGGCGAAGCCGCGTCCAGGATGTGCGCCACCGAGCGACCGGGACCACCGCCGCGGAAACCTGGCTCGAAGTACGTGCAGGTGACCAGCACACGGAACGGCGCCGGACCCGGGCGGGTCTCCGCCCCGGAGAAACCGCTACGGTCGTCCAGGCGGCTCTGCTGCACAAGACCTCCCGGACCAGGAAACTGCCACGCCCAATTCGAAAGGGCAAACGAGCGCCGCGCCCGGCGGTTACCCGCCGTGGCGGATACGTCGGAACTGGCGAAGGCATTCGTCGACAATCGCGGCCGCGAATGTGAAAGCCGCCTGTGCCCCCGCTGGCGCCGGTATAACCGGTCCCATGCCCAGCGTCCAGACAGTCCCGCCCGCCCGGCAGACCACCCTCCACCAGGGGCATCCCCTCGTCGTCCTCGGGACCTCCGGGCACGCCCGGGAGATCGCTTGGATCGCGGAGCAGGCCGATCAGCCGGTGCTGGGATGCGTCGGCCCTTATCGGGCGACGGAGCACGACCGCCTCCCCGTGCCGTGGCTGGGCGACGACGATTGGCTCGCCACCGCCGACCCGACCGTGCGCTACGTCGTGGGCGTCGGCGACGGGGCCCTACGGGCCCGGATCGACCGGGCCGCCGGCCGCAACGGACGCCGCTGCGGCTCGTTGGTCTCCCCGACGGCGGTGATCGGCGCCCGGTGCACGGTGGGCGAGGGCAGCGTCCTCTGGCCCGGCGCGGTGCTCACCACCGACGTTCGGATCGGCCGGCACGTCCACATCGGCACCCGGGCGACGGTGAGCCACGACACCGTCATAGGCGACTACGCGACGTTGCTGCCCGGCTGCACGGTGGCCGGCAGCAGCCGGATCGGCGACGGCGCCACCGTCGCCGCGGGGGCCACGGTCGTCGACAACATCTCGATCGGGCGCGACGCGGTGGTGGGCGCCGGGGCGGTGGTCGTCCGGGACGTCCCGGACAACGTCGTCGTGGTGGGTGTTCCGGCCCGGATACTTCGCCCCACCCGTCCCTCGGCGCACTGAACAGCAGCTTCACCTCACTTCTTGCGAAAGGCGCGGCATGAGTCGAGTCGCACTCATCACCGGCATCACCGGGCAGGACGGCAGCTACCTGTCGGAACTCCTGCTCGACAAGGGCTACACGGTGCACGGTCTCAAGCGCCGGTCGTCAAGCTTCAACACCGAGCGGATCGACCGGCTCGACGTCCACCCGCGGCGCCCGGACGCGCGCCTGTTCCTGCACTACAGCGACCTCTCCGACGCCGGCTCGCTGGTCGGACTGCTTCGCGACATCCAGCCACACGAGATCTACAACCTGGGGGCGCAGAGCCATGTCCGGGTGTCATTCGACATCCCGGGCTACACAGCGGACGTCACCGGGATGGGCGCGCTGCGGCTGCTGGAGGCCGCCCGCCTGGCCGGCGTCGACAGCCGTTTCTATCAGGCGTCGTCGTCGGAGATGTTCGGCTCGACCCCGCCTCCGCAGCGCGAGGAGACCCCGTTCCACCCGCGCAGCCCGTACGCCTGCGCCAAGGTGTTCGCCTACTGGGCGGCGGTCAACTACCGCGAGTCCTACGGCATGTACTGCGCCAACGGGATTCTGTTCAACCACGAGAGCCCTCGGCGGGGCGAGAACTTCGTTACCCGGAAGATCAGCCGGGCCGTGGCGCGCATCGAGGCGGGCATCCAGGATCGGCTCTACCTCGGCAACCTCGATGCGGTGCGGGACTGGGGGTACGCCCCGGAATACATGGAGGCGGTCTGGCTGAGCCTCCAGCAGGACCGGCCGGACGACTTCGTGGTGGCCACGGGCGAGGGCCACACCGTGCGTGAGTTCGTTGAGGCCGCCTTCGCCCACGTCGGTCTGGACTGGGAGAGGTACGTGGTGACCGACCCTGCGTACTTCCGCCCGGCCGAGGTGGACGCCCTCATCGGCGACTACGGCAAGGCCCGCCGGCAGCTCGGTTGGGCCCCCAAGACGCTCTTCGGCGACCTGGTCCGGGTGATGGTGGACGCCGACCGCCAACTACTCGAGGACGAGCGGATGGGCCGGTTGGTGCGGGTGGACCGGTGAGGATAGGCATCGACGCCACCACGGTGCGACCTGGGCACTCCGCCGGGATCGAGGCGTTCTGCTACGGCCTGCTCGACGGCCTGGCCGCCACCCACCACGAGCTGAGCGTGCACGTGCTCAGCGGCACCGCGGACGAGTGGCGCCGGCGGGTGGCCTCGAACCAGGTCGCCTGGTCGGAGGTGCGAACGACGCTGCGCACGGACAACTCGGTTGGGCGCCTGCTGCGCCGACACACCCCCGGGGCCGTCGCATCCTCGCTGGCGCTTCGCCGCACCGTCAACCTGGTGCGTCAGTGGAGCCGGCCCCGGGCGTCCGGCGCAGACGTGATGCTGCACCCGTTCGCCGCGGCGCCGGCCCACGGCGACCCGGCGGTCATCGTGCTGCACGACCTGCGTCACCTCCACCCCGAGTACGGCTCGGCGGGCTACGCGGAGGTGATCCGCCGCAACGTGGCCCGCGCCGCCGCCGTGGTGGTCTCCTGGCCACACCCGTACGCGCAGGCGGTGCGGGCGTTCCCCGAGGCGCGGGAGCGAATCGCGCTGATCCCGCTACCGGCCTTCCACTCGCCAGCGGGGTCGTCCGCCGCCGAGCCCGAGCCGGGGCTGTTGTTGTACCCGTCGTCCACCGCCCGGCTGAAGAACCACGCCACGCTGCTGGAGGCCATGGCGCTGCTGCCCGAATGCCGCCTCGTCTGTCCCGGGCCACTGGTGGAGCCCGAGGCAAGCCGGTTGCTCGCCCGCGCCGACCAGCCCGACCTGCGGGGCCGCGTTTCGTTTCCCGGCTTCGTGAGCACCGCCGAGCTGGCGTCGTTGTACGCCCGCGCCAGTGCCGTGGTGGTGCCGTCCCTGTGGGAGGCGGCAAGCGGGGCGATGCTCGAGGCGTTCAGCTGGGGGCTGCCCGTCGCTTGCGCCGACTCCGAGCCACTGCTCGCCCAGCTCGACTTCACCGGGGCGGACGCGGCAGTCTTCGCCGCCCGCGACCCTGCCGCCCTCGCGGCGGCGGTCCGGCGGGTCCTTTCCGACCCCGGGCACTACGCGCGCTCGTCCCGGGCGGCGGGGTCGCTCCTCAGTGGACGGACCTGGGTCGACACGGCCGCCGACTACACGGCCGTACTGGAGTGGGTGGTTGCCGGCCGGCCCGGTCCGATGCCCCGGTCGGCGTTCGGTGGCGCCCTGACCCGTGAAGGATCCCGATGACCTTGCAGGAGCGCTACCCGGTCGCCCGACCGTCGCTGTCAGATCTGGAGGAACGGTACCTGCTCGACGCCTACCGCAGCGGCTGGATCTCCTCGCAGGGCCCCTACCTCAGCCGCTTCGAGGAACTCTTCGCCGGCCGGTGCGCCGCGAGGACGGCCGTCGCCACCGGTAACGGCACGGTGGCCCTGCACCTGGTGTTGGCGGCGGCAGGTCTCGGCCCTGGAGACGAGGTCATCGTCCCCGCGCTGACCTACGTGGCCACCGCCAACGCGGTGACCTACTGCGGCGCCCAGCCGGTCTTCGCCGACGTGACACCGCAGAGCTGGTGCATCGACCCGGAACAGGTTGCGGCCCTCATCGGGCCGCGAACCAGGGCGGTGGTGGCCGTGGACCTGTACGGTCACCCGGCCGACTACGCCGCGCTGCGGCGACTCTGCCAGCGGCACGGGCTGCTCCTCGTCGCCGACGCGGCGGAGTCCTTCGGCGCCCAGCTGCACGGCCGCCCCACGGGCGACCTGGCCGACGCCACCACCTTCTCCTTCTTCGGCAACAAGGTCGTCACCTCCGGCGAGGGCGGCTGCGTCACCACCTCCGATCCGGCCCTGGCCGACCGGATGCGGCTGCTCCGCAACCAGGGGATGGACCCGGACCGCCGCTACTACTTCCCCGTCGTGGGATACAACTACCGCCTGACCAACCTGGCCGCTGCCCTACTCTGCGCACAGCTCGAACGCGCCGACGAGATCATCGCCCGGCGGGACGCTGTCGTCGACGCCTACGAGCGGGAGCTGGCCGAGCATCCCCTGCTCACCGCGCAACCGGTCCTACCCGGGGTGCGGCGAGCCCCCTGGATGGCCTCGTTCCTCGTCGGGCCGTCCGGAATGGCGGGACTGCGCGACGACCTGGCCCGCGCGCTGGACCTGCGCGGCGTGGACACCCGCCCGTTCTTCGTGCCCCTGCCGCACCTGCCCCCGTACGCGGGGTCCCGCGGCGACCACCCGGTCACGCTGGATCTGGCCCAGCGCGGGATCAACCTGCCGACGTACGCGGACCTCACCGACGTGGACGTGAAGACGATCGTCGACCGGGTCCGCTCCGCGCTGTCAGGTCTCACGAGTCGCCAGTGAGCCTTGCTGCCGACAGCGCCGGCGTACCGCTGACTCCCGCGGGGGTTCCCGACCGGTCCGCCTGGCGTCCTTCCCCGCGCAGCAGGTGCAGGTAGCTGCCCCACCAGGTCACCATGCTCAGCAGTCCCATCAGGGCCAGGGCAACCGCCGCCCCGGTCGCGCCGCGCAGCATGGCCCCCACCGTCACGGCCGGGATCCGCACGGCCCCGAGAGCCGCTCCGATCAGCAGCGTCCGCCGGGCCGCGCCCTGCACCCGGTGCGCCGCGAAAGCCACCATCGCCGCCCCGGCCGCGATCACCTCCACCGCGAGCAGCGCCAGCAGCTCCTCCGCATGCCGCCAGTTGTCGCCGAGCACCGTCCGACCGACGTCGTCGGGCAGCAGTAGTGCCACCAGGCCGGCCGGGGCGGTCACGGCCAGCAACGCGACGGCAGCCCGCACCGCGCCTCGTCGCCGGATCGACGCGCTGGTGGCGCGTGCGGCGGCCAGCCGGGGGATGACCAGTGCGGTGGCGCTTCCCACCAGCAGTGCGGCCGGGCCGAGCAGCGTCCGTCCGGCGCCGAGGGCGCCGACCACCGCCACGCCCACGACAACGGCCACGGCCGTCAGCGCGAGTTGCGCAGATCCCGCGGTGACCAGGAACTGCAGCCCGTAGCTGACCGACGCACGGGTGCCGGGGCGGTCGAGTCGCCACGCCGGGCGGACGGTGTCTCCGACGAGCAGCACCGTGGCGTAGCCCGACAGCGCTCCCGCGCCCGCCCACACCGCGAACACGATGATCGGGTCGAGCACACCGGCCAGCCCCAGGACCGCGGCCAGGGCGGTCGCCCCGGTCCACGCGGCCTCGCGCTGGCAGGGGGGGCGCGGGCGGCCGAGTCCCACCCCGACGACGCGGCAGTGCTCGTGCAGCAACAGGCCCGGCAGCGCCAGGGCGGTGAGGACCAGATACCCGGACCCGTCGAAGAGCCCTCCGATGAACACCGGCACGGCGCAGCTGACACCCACGACGACCACCCGCGAGGGAGCGTCGGCCGCACCACCGGACGCGGCCAGCACCGCGTCCGTCACCATGGCCCGACACAGGCCGGTGGCCAACACGTAGAGCGAGAAGGCCAAGGCGAACCGACCGAGGTCGTCGAGCGGCGCCACTCGGGCGATGGTGAGGGACAGCAGCAGGTTGCCGACGCTGGAAAGGGCTGCCGCCAGCACCGCCCACGGGGCCCGGCCGAGGGACGGCGCGCGGATGGCGATCCGCACCCGCCGCGCCAGCCGGCCGCGGCGGGACGCCGCCTCGGAAGGTGAGCCGCTCATCTCCCGTTGAAGCACGGCTCCGCGGGCTTTGACAAGCCGAGCGGGCGCCGGGGGCCGGCCTCCGCGGCGTGACGACCTCGTGCGCGACCGCGGGTGTACCTCAGCAGCAGGAGGACCGGCAGCGCGGCCACGGTGTGCTGAAGGAAACCGATCATCGAATCGGGATGGCTGCTCGACCAGAGCAGCGGACCCGCCAGCACGAAGCAGAACAGGCTCAACCGCGCCGGGCCCGGCGACCCCTGCGCCCGCAGCAGCAGGATCGCCACCAGTGTCCAGCCGGCGTAGTAGAGCGGCACGCCGAGCCAGCCGTCGAGGAAGTAGACGTTGCCCAGGGCGAGGAAGCTGTACGCCGAGGTGGCCGAGCCGCCCAGGTACAGGTTGATCTGCGTTCCGGTGGAGAGGGGCGGCCGATCGGGGTCGAGCACCCGCGGCACCAGGCCGTACCGGGCATACTCGGCGATCCCCGGCTGTCCGACGTCGACGGGCACGTCGTGCCGTGCGGCCTCGGCAAGCTGGAGGTCGAGCCGGAGGCGGTCGGCGGCGCTGACATCGGCCGCCACACTCACGCCGCCCTCCATCCGCATTTCGTTCCGGAGGGCGAACATGGTCGGCCAGGCGACGAGGAGCACAACGCCGACGACGATCACCTCCCGCGCCCGGAGGAGCCCGCAGACCGCTCCGGCGCCCGCCACGAAGGACAGGTAGCCGAAGACCGGGGAGGTGATGCCGGTGAGGGCAACCGTCACGACCTGCCCGGCGACGAGGAAGCCGACCCAGCAGAGCACCCGCCACCGGGGCGCGTGACCGCCGAGGAAGCTCGCGATCAGAAGGGCGAGAGCCAGGTACGACCAGCCCGCCGCGAGCGACGTGTACCGGGCAATCGGTGACGTCGCCTCGGCGGTCACCTGGGCGAAGATCGTGCCATGGCCGACCTGGGCCCCGGTGACCGCGGCGATGACGCTGACGACCGCGACGACCCGGGCGGCCAGGTAGACGTGACGATAGGACGCGTTGACAGCGCCGATGCCGGGTCGCCATCTCGGGCGCCTGCGGAGCAGGTGGGCCGCCGTCTCGACCACCAGAGTGCCGATCAGCGCGGTGCCCAACAGGCGCAGTAGGAATGCGGTGTCGGGATTGGCGTACAGCACCGACAACGGGACGATGAGCAGGGCATAGGGCGCCAGCACCACCACTGTGACGGGGTAGCGTCGCACGATCCACAGCGTCCTTCGGCCCTGGTCGGCTGAGGCGCTCACCCTGCCGGCGGCCCGGCGGCCGGACGGACCTGCGAGAGCGCGGACGGGGTCGGCTGGGGCTGTCGGCACCATGGTCACACGAGCCTCCTGGCCTCGGGACACGTGATTAACCGGCTCACGCAACGAAGAGGGCATGCTTGCCCGCGGTCGTCCGCGCCGGTTCACTGATCTGGGTGAAGCTGACGGAACTCCGCACGAACTCCGGGTGGTCCCGACACAGTTCCCGAGCGAAGTACCTGGCGACATCCGTCAGGTCGAGTTGTCGGGTGGCCTCGACGTAGATCCGCAGTTCCTCGGGGCTCACCTGTCGGAACTGAACGCCGACGATGCCCGGGTACGACTTGAGAATGTGCACGGGCAGTATCGCGGACAGGTCGAGGCCTCCGTCGGCGGCGGCGACACGCACCACGTCCTGCCGCCGGCCAAGCACCGCGTGGAACGCCAACGCGTTGCCGTCGATCACGTCGCTGGGCACGACGCGATCGCCGACGGCGTAGTGCACCAGTGGAAACAGGCGCGGGTTCAGGGTCGTGACATGCAGTTCGCCGTCGTCGTCCACCAGGCAGGTGAAGCTGTCCCAGAACACCCTGACGTCCCTCGTGTCCCGGCGCGACATCGCCAGCACTCCGGTCTCGGCCGAGCCGTACTCGATCACGGCAGGCGCCCGGAAGACCCGCTCCACGAGGGCGACGTCGGCGTCGCTCGCGGTTTCGGCGCAGAGCACGACGGCCCGCAACCGGCGCGGGAGCGGCCCCAGGTCCAACCGGTTGCTCTCGATGTACCGCGCGAGCTTGAACACCGCGGACGTGTAGCCCTCGAGGGAGATCGGATCGTGGCTGCGCAACGCCGTGTAGTGCGCACGCAGGGACGGCTCGCTGAGGTCGTACGCGTTGAGCCGGGTGATGTTCATGACCGCGTCAGAAACTCGCCGGCGCGCCTGGGCGGCCCGGCCGCGCAGCCCGCTGCCGAACAGGTGGGCGTGGCCCCAGAGCAGGAGGCTCGGGTCTGTGGGCCGAATGCCCGCCCAGTGGCGACCGAGGTACGCGTCGACCCACCTGTGGCCCACCTCGTCGGCGCCGCGCGGGTATCGGGTGGGCTGGCCCGTGCTGCCGCCGGTGGTGTACGCGTCGACGATCCGTCCACCCTGGAAGACCTCGTCCTGCCGGGCGATGAGGATCTCCTTGGTCAGCGGCGGGAACGATCGCAGCGCGGACGGCCGGTCGATCCGTTCCGGCAGACCGTGCTCCCGACGCCAGGCCCGGTAGAAGGGCACCTCGGCGAGGCAGTATGCCCACGTCTGGTTGAACCGGCGCACCTGCTGCCGCTCGATCCAGGCCCGGTCAGGGCTCTGCGAGTAGCGGGCGATCGCACGCTTCAGCGACCGGTGTCGCGCGCGCAGCAGGACGCGGCCCGGCAGTGACCGACCCACCGGCGGCGCCGCCACACGGGTTCCTTGCGACCCGGTAATCAGGTCCTCCAACTCGGGTCGGATCCCGCACTCCCGCACCGCTGCACCGCCCCTCACCGCTCGCACGTTCACCTGCTGTCGAACGAGCCCTGCGAGGGGAGGAAACGCCTCTCCTCGAAATTTGCCCGATCAGGTTTACAATCGGACAAATAGCACAAAGCGCAGTCCGCAGGCCTTCGAGAAGTGGTCAGCGGTGGACCGGCCGCGCCGGTAGTCGGCGCACGCGTGCGCCGACGGTTCCCGACCCGCCGACGCACCTTCCGGTACGCCCGTCCCGGAGCCCCGGGATGTGGTGAGCTGTAGGCATGGACCGGAGCCGGCTCGGGCTGGTGCTGCACCCCACCCGGGACGTCTCCGCGGTGGTCGACACGATCGTGGACTGGGCCGCCCGGCACCGCATCTCCGTGGCCGTACGCGCCGAGGACCGGCACCGCGTGCCGGCCACGGTCGAGCCGCTGCCGGTGGGCGAGGTGGCCGTCCGGTCGGACGCGCTCATCGCCATCGGCGGGGACGGGACGATGCTCGGCGCGCTGCGGTCGGCCGTCCACGATCCGAAGCCGGTGCTCGGCGTGCACGTCGGCAAGCTCGGCTTCCTCGTCGAGGTGGAGCCGCCGGAGCTGCCGAGGGCCCTGGACCGGTTGGTGGCGCACGACTTCACGGTGGAAAACCACAGCTGCCTGGCCTGCGACGTCTGCGGGGACGACCTCGTCGCGTTCAACGACATCGCGCTGATCCGCCAGCCCGGTTCCGGCTTCGTCAGCGCCTCCCTCGCGGTCGACGGGCAGCAGTACGGCTACTACCGCTGCGACGCGCTGGTGGTCAGCACCCCGACCGGCTCGACCGCCTACAGCTACGCCGCCGGCGGCCCGCTCGTCTCGCCGGCCACCGAGGCGGTGGTGGTGACCCCGTCCGCCCCGATGGCCGGCATCTCCCGTGCGCTGGTGCTCTCCCCCCACGAGACGGTCCGCCTGGAACTGCGCGAGGGCTCCGGCCCAGTGGCGGTGGAGGTGGACGGCGTGGTCATCCGGGACGCCGCGACCGAGGGCGTCGTGCAGATCAGCTACCGGCGGGACGCCGGCCTGGTCGTCCGCCTGGATCCGCGCCGCTACCAGGAACGCAACCAGCTGAAGCTGAGCCTGCTGGACCTGCCGCTGCTGCCCGAGCAGCTCCGCGAGCTGCTGCCGGAGGGCCTCCGCGAGCGGCTCAACCGCCGCGAGCTACCCCCGCCCCGCTGACCGCTCGCTGCCCGGACACCCTCGGGCGGTGGGTGGTGGGGCGCTGTCGAGCTGCCCCGTCCGTGAGACCGGCCGGGGCTGCCCGCCGCCCCGCCCATGGGGGCAGCTCGACAGCGCGGCACGCCCCCACAGGCCAAGCCGCGCCGCGCCCGGCCCACCCCGGCCCACCCCGGCACGCCCACAGGCGGGCCCGGCACCGCCGGCAGGGAGGTGCGGCACCAACCACAGGTCGGGCCCGGCACCGCCCACAGGTCAGGCCCGGCGCTGCCGCGCCGTCCGACTGCAAGGGGCGGGCCGGCAAGGCCGGCTCAGGCTCGTTCGAGTACCTCGGAGACCAGGTCCTTCGCCTCCTGCTGGATCCGGGCCAGGTGCTCCGGGCCCTGGAAGGACTCGGCGTAGATCTTGTAGACGTCCTCGGTGCCCGACGGCCGCGCGGCGAACCAGCCGGACTCCGTGGTCACCTTGAGCCCGCCGATCGGCGCGTCGTTGCCCGGTGCGGTGGTGAGGGTCGCGGTGATCGGCTCGCCGGCCAGCTCGGTGGCGGTCACCTGCTCCGGCGAGAGCTTGCCGAGCACGGCCTTCTCCTCCCGGGTCGCCGGCGCGTCGATGCGGGCGTACGCGGGCGCGCCGAAGCGCTCGGCCAGCTCCGCCCAGTGCTGGCTGGGGGTGCGGCCCGTGGTCGCGATGATCTCGGCGGCGAGCAGGCAGAGCAGGATGCCGTCCTTGTCGGTGGTCCAGGTGCCCCCGTCGCGGCGCAGGAAGGACGCGCCGGCGCTCTCCTCGCCGCCGAAGCCGACCGCGCCGTCGAGCAGCCCCGGGACGAACCACTTGAAGCCGACCGGCACCTCCAGCAGCGGGCGGCCCAGGTCGGCGGCGACCCGGTCGATCATCGAGGAGGAGACCAGGGTCTTGCCGACCGCGGCGGCCGGTCCCCACTGCGTCCGGGTCCGGAACAGGTGGGCGATCGCCACCGCGAGGTAGTGGTTGGGGTTCATCAGGCCGCCGTCGGGGGTGACGATGCCGTGCCGGTCGGCGTCGGCGTCGTTGCCGGTGGAGACCTGGTAGTCGGCGCGGGCGGCGATCAGGGAGGCCATCGCGTTCGGCGAGGAGCAGTCCATCCGGATCCTGCCGTCGCCGTCCAGGGTCATGAACCGCCAGGTCGGGTCGACCGTCGGGTTGATCACGGTCAGGTCCAGCCGGTGCCGCTCGGCGATCTCGCCCCAGTAGGCCACGCTCGCGCCGCCGAGCGGGTCGGCGCCGATGCGCACCCCGGCGTCGCGGATGGCGTCGACGTCGATCGCCGCCGGCAGGTCGTCGACGTAGCGGGCGAGGAAGTCGTACGACCCGGTGGTGTCGGCGGCGCGGGCCCGGGCGTACGGGATCCGCCGGACCTCCTTCAGGCCGTCGGCGAGGATGGCGTTGGCGCGGTCCTGGATCCACCTCGTGACGTCGGTGTCCGCCGGGCCCCCGTGGGTGGGGTTGTACTT
Source organism: Micromonospora sp. URMC 107 (assembly GCF_051386315.1). Taxonomy (NCBI): domain Bacteria; kingdom Bacillati; phylum Actinomycetota; class Actinomycetes; order Micromonosporales; family Micromonosporaceae; genus Micromonospora; species Micromonospora sp. URMC 107. The sequence continues at coordinate 37,412 of NZ_JBPQTK010000025.1, read as the reverse complement.
GAAGCCGCCGTCGTCGGGCGGATTGTGCGACGGGGTGATGACGATGCCGTCGGCGAGGCCGCTGGTGCGCCCCCGGTTGTGGCCGAGGATGGCGTGCGACACCGCCGGGGTGGGCGTGTAGCCGTCGCGGCTGTCGAGCAGCACCGTGACCTCGTTGGCGGCGAGCACCTCGAGCGCGTCGACCGCGGCCGGGGCGGAGAGCGCGTGGGTGTCCCGGCCGAGGAAGAGCGGCCCGTCCAGGCCCCGCTCCCGGCGGTAGTCGCAGAGCGCCTGGGTCACCGCGAGGATGTGGTCGGAGTTGAACGCGTTGCGCAGGCTGGACCCGCGGTGCCCGGACGTGCCGAAGGAGACCTGCTGCGCCGGGTCCTGCGGATCGGGGTGCTCGGCGTAGTAGGCGGTCACCAGCCGCGGCACGTCGACCAGGTCGGCGGGCTGGGCGGGCTTACCGGCCCGGGGATGACTGCTCACGGTTCCACCTTCTGTCCCTTGCCGATCACCACGATGCCGTTGTCGGAGACGGTGTAGCGCTGCCGGTCCTTCTCCAGGTCGACGCCGATCTCGGCCCCCTCGGGCACGATCACGTTCTTGTCGAGGATGGCCCGGCGGACGACCGCGTGCCGGCCGATGTCGACGCCCTCCATCAGCACCGCGCCGTCCACGTGCGCCCAGGAGTGCACCTTCACCTTGGGCGAGACGACCGAGTTCTCCACCAGCGAGCCGGAGATCACCGCGCCGGGCGAGACCATCGAGGCGACCGCCCGGCCGACCCGCTCGCCCCACTGGTGCACGAACTTGGCGGGCGGGTAGGTCAGCTGCCCGGTGTAGATCGGCCACTCGAAGTTGTAGAGGTTGAACACCGGATGCACGTTGATCAGGTCCATGTGGGCGTCGTAGAAGGAGTCCAGCGTCCCCACGTCGCGCCAGTAGCCGCGGTCACGGTCGGTGCTGCCCGGCACCTCGTTGTCGCGGAAGTCGTAGACGTTGGCCTCGCCGCGCTCGACCAGCATCGGGATGATGCTGCCGCCCATGTCGTGCTTGCTGGTCTTGTCCTCCGCGTCGCGCTCGACCGCCTCGCAGAGCGCCTTCGTGCTGAACACGTAGTTGCCCATCGAGGCGTAGATCTGGTCGGGGGCGTCGGGCAGGCCGACCGCGTCGGTGGGCTTCTCGCGGAACGCCCGGATCCGCCGGCCGTCCTCGCCGACCTCGATCACGCCGAACTGGTCGGCCATCGACAGCGGCTGCCGGATGCCGGCCACGGTCACGCCGGCGCCGGAGGCGATGTGGTCCTCCACCATCTGCCGGGGGTCCATCCGGTAGATGTGGTCGGCGCCGAAGACGATCACGTGGTCGGGCTGCTCGTCGTGGATGAGGTTGAAGCTCTGGTAGATCGCGTCGGCGGAGCCGGCGAACCACCACGGGCCGCGACGCTGCTGCGCCGGCACCGGTGTGACGTAGTTGCCGAGCAGGGTCGACATCCGCCACGTCTTGGTGATGTGCCGGTCGAGCGAGTGCGACTTGTACTGGGTCAGCACGACGATCTTGAGATAGCCGGCGTTCGCCAGGTTGGACAGGACGAAGTCGACCATGCGGTACATCCCGCCGAACGGGACGGCCGGCTTGGCCCGGTCCGTGGTGAGCGGCATCAGGCGCTTACCTTCTCCGCCGGCCAGGACGATCGCGAGCACCTTGGCAGCCATGTCCAGACGCTATCCATCCCCGTGGGACTTCACCACTCGTACGGGCACACTTCTGCACTAGGGTCCGGGGGATGACGGAATCCGCACCGCTTCGTGTCGATCTGCTGACCCGGGAGTACCCGCCGGAGGTGTACGGCGGGGCCGGCGTGCACGTCGAGTACCTGGCCCGTGAGCTGCGCCGACTCGCCGATGTACGGGTGCACTGCTTCGGCGCGCCGCGCACCGAGCCGGGGGTCACCGCGTACGCCGAACCGGCGGGCCTGAGCGGCGCGAACGCCGCGCTGCGGACGATGGGCGTGGACCTGGAGATGGCGGCGGCGTGCGCCGGCACGGACGTGGTGCACAGCCACACCTGGTACGCCAACCTGGCCGGGCACGCCGCGAAGCTGCTGCACGGCGTGCCGCACGTGGTGACCGCGCACAGCCTGGAGCCGTTGCGGCCGTGGAAGGCCGAGCAGCTCGGCGGCGGCTACGCGCTCTCCTCCTGGTGCGAGCGCACGGCGTTCGAGGCCGCCGACGCGGTCATCGCGGTCAGCGAGGGGATGCGGCGCGACGTGCTGACCGCCTACCCCGCGGTCAACCCGGACAGGGTCCGGGTGGTGCACAACGGCATCGACACGGCGCAGTACGCCCCGGACCACGGCACGGACGTGGTGGAGCGGCTCGGCATCGACCCGGCCCGGCCCAGCGTGGTGTACGTGGGGCGGATCACCCGGCAGAAGGGCCTGCCCTACCTGCTGCGCGCGGCGCGCGACCTGCCGCCGGACACCCAGCTGGTGCTGCTCGCCGGCGCGCCGGACACCCCGGAGATCGCCGCCGAGGTGGAGGGCCTGGTGGGCGAGCTGCGGGCGAACCGGTCGGGCGTGGTGTGGGTGGCCGAGATGCTGCCGAAGCACGAGGTGATCCAGGTCCTCACCCATGCCACGGTCTTCGTCTGCCCCTCGGTCTACGAGCCGATGGGCATCGTGAACCTGGAGGCGATGGCCTGCGAGACGGCGGTGGTGGCCACCGCCACCGGCGGCATCCCGGAGGTGGTCGCCGACGGCGAGACCGGGCTGCTGGTGCCGATCGCGCAGGCCACCGACGGCTCCGGCCGGCCGCTGGACCCGGGCCGCTTCGTCGCCGACCTCACCACGCGGATCAACGAGGTGCTCGCCGACCCGGGCCGCGCCAAGGAACTCGGCCTCGCGGGCCGGCGCCGGGCGGTCGAGCACTTCTCCTGGGACGCGCTCGCCCGGCGGACGCTGGAGGTGTACCGGTCGGTGGGCGCCACGGGCTGAGCCGCGCGCGAACCGATCTCGCACAGTAGGTTGGCGGGGTGACTGGACGGTTCCCGATCGAAGACGTCTCCCCCGTCGTCTCCTGCGGTCGCTACCCGGCCAAGGCGGTGGTCGACGAGCCGGTGCCGGTGTCGGCCCGCGCCTACCGGGAGGGGCACGACGCGCTCGGCTGCAACGTGGTCTGGCGGGGCCCCGACGGGCGGGCCCGGCCGTTCACCCGGATGCGCCCCGGCGAGCCGGGGCAGGACCGCTGGCACGCCGTGATCCGCCCCGACGCGGTCGGCGAGTGGGTCTTCGCCGTCGAGGCGTTCCAGGACCCGTACCTGACCTGGCAGAACGCGGTCACCAAGAAGATCGCCGCCGGTCAGGGGCCACAGGACCTGGCCAACGACCTCGCCGAGGGTGCCCGGGTGCTCCAGGCCGCGGCCGAGCTGGTGCCGGCGGCCGACGCCGACCGGGTGACCGCGGCGGTGCGGGCGCTGCGCGACGAGCGGCGGGAGCTGCCCCGGCGGGTCGCCCCGGCGCTGGCGCTGGCCGACCTGCTCTGGGAGCACCCGGTCCGCGAGCTGGTCACCACCGGCGAGGAGCGCCGGCTCTGGGTGGACCGCCGGCGGGCGCTCTTCTCCGCCTGGTACGAGTTCTTCCCGCGCTCGGAGGGGGCGATCCCGGCCACGGTCGACGCGCCGGCCCGCTCCGGCACGTTCGCCACCGCCGTCGAGCGGCTGCCGGGCGTCGCGGCGATGGGCTTCGACGTGCTCTACCTGCCGCCCATCCACCCGATCGGCCGGGTCAACCGCAAGGGCCGCAACAACTCGCTGACCGCCGGGCCGGACGACGTCGGTTCGCCGTGGGCGATCGGCGCCGCCGAGGGCGGCCACGACGCGATCCACCCCGACCTGGGTACGCCGGAGGACTTCCGGGACTTCGTCGCCGCCGCCGCCGAGCAGGGCCTGGAGGTGGCGATGGACCTGGCGTTGCAGTGCGCGCCGGACCACCCGTGGGTGACCGAGCACCCGGAGTGGTTCACCACCCGGGCCGACGGCAGCATCGCGTACGCGGAGAACCCGCCGAAGAAGTACCAGGACATCTACCCGCTGAACTTCGACAACGACCCGGAGGGCATCCGGGCGGAGGTCCTGCGGGTGGTGCTGCACTGGGTCGGCGAGGGCATCCGGATCTTCCGGGTGGACAACCCGCACACCAAGCCGTTCGACTTCTGGCACTGGCTGATCGCCGAGGTGAAGCGGGTCGACCCGGACGTGCTCTTCCTCGCCGAGGCGTTCACCCGGCCGGCGATCATGCACGGGCTGGGCAAGGTCGGCTTCACGCAGTCGTACACGTACTTCACCTGGCGCACGTCGGCCGCCGAGATGCGGGCGTACTGCGAGGAGCTGGTCGAGGCGGCCGACTACATGCGGCCGAACTTCTGGCCGAACACGCCGGACATCCTGCACGAGTCGTTGCAGCACGGCGGCCCGCCGATGTTCAAGATCCGGGCGGTGCTGGCCGCGCTGCTCTCCCCCTCCTGGGGCATGTACGCCGGCTACGAGCTCTTCGAGCACACCGCGCGCCCCGGCGCGGAGGAGTACCTGGACAACGAGAAGTACGAGCTGCGCCCCCGCGACTGGGCCGGCGCGCAGGCGCAGGGCCGCTCGCTGGCCCCGTTCATCGCCGTGCTCAACCGGGTGCGCCGGGAGAACCCGGCCCTGCACCAGCTGCGCAACCTGGTCTTCCACGAGATCGACAACCCGGCGCTGCTCTGCTGGTCCAAGCACGACCCGGACACGGGCAACACGGTCCTCGTGGTCTGCTCGTTCGACCCGCAGGGCGTGCAGTGGGGCAACACCACGCTGGACATGCCCGCGCTCGGGCTGGACTGGCACGACCGGTTCACGGTGCGCGACGAGCTGACCGGCGCCAGCTACGACTGGGGGCAGCGCAACGCCGTGCGCCTCGACCCGTACCTGCAACCGGCGCACGTGCTGACCGTGCGCCGGCCCGCGCCCGCTGTCGGCCTCGTGCCGGCGCAGGCGGCGCCGGACCTGACCGTCACGGACGTTCCCGACGACCTCTCGGGCGGCACCGCGCCCACCGCTCCCGCCCAGAAGGACGACGACCGATGGACCAGCTGATCGCCGGCGCCACGCACGACCCGCACGCCGTCCTCGGCGCGCACCCGGCCGACGGGCGGACGGTCGTCCGGACGCTGCGCCGGGGCGCCGCCGACGTCGCCCTCCTCGTTGACGGCGAACGGCACCCGATGCGGCGGGTGCACGACGTCGGGGTGTTCGAGGCGGAGGTCGAGGGCGAGGTGCTCGACTACCGCGTCGAGGTCGACGGCCGGCTCCACGACGACCCGTACCGCTACCCGCCCACCCTCGGCGAGCTGGACCTGCACCTGATCGCCGAGGGCCGGCACGAGCGGCTCTGGGAGGCGCTCGGCGCCCGGGTCTTCGACGAGGGCGTGGCGTTCACCGTGTGGGCGCCGAACGCGCGCGGGGTCCGGGTGGTCGGCGACTTCGCGGGCTGGGCCCCGGACGACGGCTGGCCGATGCGCTCGCTCGGCGGCAGCGGGGTGTGGGAGCTGTTCGTCCCGGGGGTCCGGGCGGGCGCCCGCTACAAGTACCGCGTCCTGGGCGCCGACGGGCACTGGCGGGACAAGGCCGATCCCCTGGCGGCGTACGCCGAGGTGCCGCCGGCCACCGCCTCGGTGGTGCACCACTCGACGTACGAGTGGGGCGACGCCGACTGGCTGGCGCGGCGGGCCCGGCGGCAGCCGCACCAGGAGCCGATGAGCGTCTACGAGGTGCATCTCGGCTCGTGGCGCCCGGGGCTGGGCTACCGGGAGCTGGCCGAGCAGCTGACCGCGTACGTCACGGAGCTGGGCTTCACCCACGTGGAGTTCCTACCCGTGATGGAGCACCCCTTCGGCGGTTCCTGGGGCTACCAGGTCACCGGCTACTACGCGCCGACGTCCCGCTTCGGCGACCCCGACGAGTTCCGCCACCTCGTCGACGCCCTGCACGCCGCCGGGATCGGCGTGATCCTGGACTGGGTGCCGGCGCACTTCCCGAAGGACGAGTGGGCGCTGGCCCGCTTCGACGGCACCCCCCTCTACGAGCACCCCGACCCGCGCCGGGGCGAGCACCCCGACTGGGGCACGTACGTCTTCGACTTCGGCCGGCCGGAGGTGCGCAACTTCCTGGTCGCCAACGCGCTCTACTGGTGCGAGCAGTTCCACGTCGACGGGCTGCGGGTGGACGCGGTGGCCTCGATGCTCTACCTGGACTACTCCCGGCAGGAGGGGCAGTGGCTGCCCAACCGGTACGGCGGCCGGGAGAACCTGGAGGCCATCGCGTTCATGCAGGAGGTCAACGCGACGGTCTACAAGCACCACGCCGGGGTGGTGCTGATCGCCGAGGAGTCGACCGCCTGGCCGGGGGTCACCCGGTCCACCGACGCGGGCGGGCTCGGGTACGGGTTCAAGTGGAACATGGGCTGGATGCACGACACCCTGCTCTACACCTCGAAGGACCCGGTCTACCGGCAGCACCACCACCATCAGCTCACGTTCTCGCTGGCGTACGCCTGGAGCGAGAACTACGTGCTGCCGATCAGCCACGACGAGGTGGTGCACGGCAAGGGCTCCCTCGCGGGCAAGATGCCCGGCGACACCTGGCAGCGGCTGGCGAACGTGCGCGCCCTGCTGGCCTACATGTGGGCGCACCCGGGCAAGCAGCTCATCTTCATGGGCTGCGAGCTGGCCGACGACCGGGAGTGGAGCGAGGAGCGGGGCCTCGACTGGTACCTGCTGCACGACCCGGCCCGGGCCGGGGTGCAGCGGCTGGTCGGCGACCTGAACCGCGTCTACCGGGACACGCCGGCGCTGTGGGCGCAGGACACCGAGCCGGCCGGCTTCCGCTGGATCGCCGGCGACGACGTCGCCAACAACACCGTCTCGTTCGTCCGGATCGCCCCCGACGGCGCGACCCTGGTCTGCGTGGCGAACTTCTCCGCCCGGCCGCTGGAGGACTACCGGGTGGGGCTGCCGGCCGGCGGCACCTGGGCGGAGGTGCTCAACACCGACGCCCACCACTACGGCGGGTCCGGGGTGGGCAACCTGGGCGCGGTGCACGCCGAGGACGTGCCGTGGCACGGGATGCCCGCCTCGGCGGCGCTGCGGGTGCCCCCGCTCGGCGTGCTCTGGCTACGCCGAGACTGAGCCGGACGGGCCGTCCCGGGAGCGCCTAGCGGCACCCCCGGGACGGGCGACTCAGAGTCGGGTGATCCGTACCGCGTCGGCGACGACGTACCCCTGGGTGGTGGTCCAGCGGCTGACCCCGACGACCTGGCGCGTCCCCGCGGCGAGGTCGTAGGTGCCCAGCACCCGCCACTGGCCGCCGCCGGTGCGCTGGTCGACCCGGGCCGTCACGGTCCCGTTCGCCGTCGCCACCAGGTGCGGCGTGGCGCTGTTGTAGCCGGGGTCGGCCGGGTACCAGACCTCGACCCGGTAGCTGCCCGTGGCGGGCAGGGTCGCGGTGAACCAGGCCGGGTCGCTGACCGCCTCCGGGCTGGCGAAGCGGTAGTTGGCGCCGTAGCGCGCCGGCAGGTACGACGACGTGCCCCAGGTGGCGGCGGCGGTGAAGCCGCCGGCGGTGGCGTTGTCCACGATCACGCTGAACGTGCCGCCGGTGCCGGTGACCACCCGCGCGTTGCTGGCCGTGCTCTCGTGGTGCAGCCGGTCCAGCGCCGTCACCAGGTAGCGGTACGTCGAGCCGGCCGCTGCGCCGGCGTCGGTGAACGTCCCGGTCGTGCCCGAGGCGCGGAGGGTGCCGAGCAGGTGACGGGCGTCGGCCAGGTCGCAGGCGTCGACCGCGCCGTCGCCGGGCAGCCGGTACACCGCGTACGCGGCCGTGCTGCCGGTGGCGCCGCGCTGCCAGGTGAGGGTCACCCCGCCGGTGCCGCGTACGGCCGAGGTGAGGTTGGGTGCGGCGGGCGCGGCGCCCCCCACCCCGGCCGGCGCCAGCGCCGGGCGGCGGTAGTGGTCGGTCGCCACCCGGGAGACGGCGCCGATGCGGTCGGCGCGGACGTCCTTGGCGCTGAAGTGGATGTCACCGACGACGCGCGGGTGGGCGCGGTTGAGCGTCAGGTGGTCGGTCAGCTCGGCCGGGTCCTGCCAGGCCGCGTCCTGGCCCGTCGCGCCGGCGCGGTAGGTGGCCTGCCCGACGAGCAGTTGCACGTCGGTGCCGGTCACCGTCTCGGACCACCAGCGCACCAGCTCCGCGTAGTCGGCCGCCGGGTGGCCAATGTGCCAGTAGATCTGCGGGGCGATGTAGTCGACCCACCCCTGCCGCACCCAGCGCCGGGTGTCGGCGTAGATCGCGTCGTACGACTGGAGGCCGGTGGTACGCGAGCCGAGCGGGTCGGTGCCGGCGTTGCGCCAGATGCCGAACGGGCTGACGCCGAGCTTCACCCACGGCTTGGCCGCCCGGATCCTGTCGCGCATCTCCCGCACCAGCAGGTTGACGTTGTTGCGCCGCCAGTCGCCGATGGTGCTGAAGCCGGTGCCGTACTGGGCGAAGGTCGCCTGGTCGGGGAAGGCCACCCCGCTGACCGGGTACGGGTAGAAGTAGTCGTCCCAGTGCACCGCGTCGATGTCGTAGCGCTTGACGGCGTCCATCATGGCGTCCTGCACGAAGGCGCGGACGGCCGGGATGCCGGGGTTGTAGTAGATGTGTCCGCCGTAGGTGACCGTCCAGCCCGGGTTCTTGCGGGCCGGGTGGCTGGTCGCCAGCTTGGTCAGGTCGGTGTGGTTCGCTACCCGGTACGGGTTGAACCAGGCGTGGAACTCCAGGTTGCGGGCGTGCGCCTCGGCCACCATGAAGGCCAGCGGGTCGTAACCCGGGTTGCCGCCCTGGGTGCCGGTGAGCCACTGCGACCACGGCTCGTAGGTCGACGGCCAGAACGCGTCGGCGGCGGGGCGGATCTGCACGACGACGGCGTTCATCCGCCGCTGCTGGGCCAGGTCGAGCCAGCCCCGGTACTCCGCCTGCTGGGCGGCCGGGGTGAGCCCGGTGCGGCTGGGCCAGTCGATGTTGGCGACGCTGGCGATCCACATCCCGCGCAGCTGCCGCTTCGGGGTGGCCGGGTCGGTCACGCAGGCCGCCTGGGCGGCCACGGGCACGGTGTCCGGCGTGGTGGGCCGGGAGGCGGGCGCGGCCGTGGGGACGGCCACGCCGAGGGCCAGCGCCGCTACCAGCGCCGCGCCAGGAAGAAATCGACCAAAGTCTCTGCGCACGAAAATAGTTTCAGCGCTGTCGCATCTTTCCGCAAGTATCCTTCACCACGCTCACCCTGCGCGGTCACCTCGGCACCCGACGGCCACGGACACCGCCGCCGCGCTCGACAGGGCTGGGTCGACCTCGCTCCGGCCGGGAGAAAGCGGCCCGGGTGACCCCGGCCCAGCGACCGACCGATCAGGTCAAGCAGGAGCAGCTCGGGCGAGGTGGATCAGGAGCACGGCGCGCGCGGCGCGAATGCGTTGAGCGATTTCACGCCGAACGATTCCTTAAAGCTGCCACCGTCGCACAGGGACCATTTACGGGGTGCCACCTCAAGGACGACAACGAGTGGATTGGCGCTGGCGGAACCATGGCGATCGAACCGAATGCCGATGCCCTGCGACAGGCCTCTCCAACCGCAGGACACCGGCATTCAGCTGGCGCCGACACTGCCGCAAGGCAGCTCATTCAAACACATGACCAAATCCCCCAGACATGCCATCGAGCAGGGCCCCCGGATTCGAAAGAGCCGCACATGCCGGGATTGGTCGTCCACGCTCCCCTTCGAGCGCTCAAGCCGCCCCTCCGACCCAAGGAGAAACGAGCGTCACCCTTCGGGTCGAGCTAACCGGCCGCCGCGCCCTCAAGCAAAGCCGAACGCCAGCGAGGACCACTATCCACAATGCAAGAATCTGACATCATAACCCTGATCAGGGTCACCTTCATATCCAAATAAACCTACCTCCCCTTCATTAGTCCGGGCAGCGATAAGTTCGCTGGAAAACTGCTTTGTGGATGATCCGAGCCGTTCGAAGATCAGATTAAGACGAGGCGATCTCGCAGAGCCGTCAAATTCCCAGCTACCACTACCTTCCGCGGGCTGCCTGCCCCCGAAATCCCGCTTAAGAACGTACTCTTCAGTGAATTCGTCATCATCTTGCAGAACAGCGAAATAGTTATGCGACAATTTCGTCAAACTGAAATCACCGCTTCCTTCGATCGTCAACCTGTCCCCCCTGTCAGAGCACCACCCTCCTGCCATATTGCTGGCCTCGATTGGCGGCAGTTGCGCCTGGCCGCAGGCACCCAGCAGGACGCCTGCGACCAAACAAACCGCCGACACGGGTAAGGCATTGGCCCTCAAGGAGGTACGCCAGACCTCACGCCCTCTTGTCAATAGGTGATCACCTCGGTCCAGTAGAAGTTCTGGTGAATCGCAGACATTGGCCCCGACGCCGGCCCCTTCGGGCCTCCAGGGCTCTTGGGAGCGGTGGGATTTCGGGTCAGCGACTTCATGTCCATCCCATTGGTGGCCTTGAAGGCGACGACAGCTCGTCGCGCATCTGGGTCCACAGCCATAATTTGGCCATCCAAATCATAGGACCCGATGGCCGAGAGTCTGTTAGCGCGAGTATCACCCGTAACCACACCTCGGGCACCAGCGATGACGTCCGCCGCCATTCGAGCTTTTGCCCCCGACCCAGTGGGAAGGTCGTAGTCGTACGTGATATTGGGCGCACTATAACCCGACTGTAGCTTCGCCGTCAACCTGCCTCGCATATCGACCATGTGACCGTGGCTGCGGATAGCCATGGTCATGGGGTCGATCTGGTAGAAGTTCACTACACCTGAACTGTTTCCACCGACCCACTGAGCCCCCACCTCGTGCCAGTCCATGGGATTCACCACACTAGCCTGCGAATCGATCATACTCTGGTTCATGTAGAGCATGCGATTCCACAATAGCTGCCGGCCAAGCTCCGTACTTTCGGCCGTGGGACGTCGAGGGTCTTTCCTGGGGCCACCGTTCCGCGACTTGGACTTTGTGCTTCCCTTCTTATTCTTCTTGCCCCACTTCACGTTGTCGGTGCTCCCGCAGCCATGCTTGCAGCCGGTCGTGGGGTTGTAGCCGTAGCAGTCGAAGTGCTTGCAGTCGTCCGGGATCATTCCAGTTGGATCACTGGACGTGACCGGCGTGTTGTTGGCGTACGAGTAGCCGTTCCACTGTTGTGGCTGGCCGGTGTCCTGTAACGGGTCGACGGAGGCGAAGCGGCCAATGGACGGGTCGTAGGCGCGGGCGCCGACGATGGTGAGTCCCGTCGGGCTCATCGGCTTGTTCAGGAAGCCCCGGTTGTCAGGTGCGGTGACCGCTGCACCTCGCGCGGCGCCGTAAGGCGTGTACTGCCTCCACGTCGGGTTCTGGGCGGTGTTGTCGAGGTAGAGCGTCGGGGTGCCCTGGTGATCGGCAATGGCGAAGGTGTACGCCGTACCGCTGCCCGAGCGGATGCAGCTTCCGCCGCCGGGCAGGCTGTAGTGACGGTCCCCGTCGATCACCCCGGTAGCGGTGTTGAGCGTCAACTGCTGTCCGGGTAGGTACAGGGTGGTCTTGCCCGGTTCCTTCTGGAGCAGCAGGTTGCCGTCGGCGTCGTACACGAAGGTGTTGTTGCCGCTGGTGCCGCCCGTGACCCCGGTCAGCTTGCCGGCGTCGTCCCAGGTGAGGGCCTGGCTGCCCTGCGCCGCGTTACGGCCGGTGGTGTTGCCCGCGGCGTCGTACGTGTAGGACGTGGAGCCGGTCGCCCCACCGGTCGTGCTGGTCGAGGTGAGGGTGTGCGGCTTGTTCTGGCCGTTGCCGTCGTAGACGTAGGTGGTCTTGGTGTCGCTGCCGCTGCCGAGGTTGTGCTCGACCTGCTCGGTGCGGTTGCCGATCGCGTCGACCGTCCAGCTGGTCCAGTAGGCGCTGCCGGCGATGGTGTTGCCGACCATGGCCTTGTTGGTGAGGGTGGGAGCGACCGCGCAGGCGTCGGTGGCGGTCCAGGCCTTGGTGAGGCGGGCCAGGCCGTCGTAGCCGTAGCACTGCGTCTCCGCCGGCGTGGTGGCCCCGAGGCGCTTACTGGTCTTGCGGGTGATGTTGCCGGCCAGGTCGTACGTGTACTCCTGCTCGTCGACGTTGCTCGGAGTCGCCGTGGAGCGGGTGACGAGCTGGTTGGTCAGCCGGCTGGTGTGCGTGTCGTAGGTGTTGGTGACATTGGCGAAGCTGGTGGCGGAGCCGATCTTCTGCTGGTTGACCCGGCCCCACGCGTCGTAGGTGACACCCTGGCTGTATCCCGCCAACCCGCCGAGGGTGGTGGGCAGGTCCAGCACGCCGGAGTACCCGTGGAGGACGGTTTCGGCGGGCAGGCTGCCCTTGGCCGGGTAGGTGTCGGTCAGCGGCAGGCCCAGCACCGAGGTGTAGGTGCGGCCGAAGACGTAGGAACCGCCGAGGTCCCCCTCCGTGGTGGGAATGGTGACCGTCTGCCCGAGGCTGTTGCCGAAGACGTCGAACGCCTTCTGCTGGGTCGTGTACGCCTGTCCGCCACGGTTGGCGACGGTGGTGGTGAGCTTGCCGACGGCGTTGGTGACCCCGGCGACGGCGTTGCTGTTGTCGTACACCCAGGCAGCACGCTGGTTCGCCGCCGACTGGTTGTCCACCGCGGCGGCGTACTCACCGGTCTTGCGGTCGAGGGCGTCGTAGGTGAACGACAGGGTCTTGTTGCGGCCGTCGGTGGACTCGACGAGGTTGCCGTTGGCGTCGTAGACCATGCTGCTGTTGCCGGCGTCCGGGTCGGACTTCGCCACGACCTGACCGAGCAGGTTGTAGGTCGAGGTCCACACGTTGTCCTCAGCGTCCGTGAGCGTGGACTGGTTGCCGTGGCTGTCGTAGCCGTACTTGCTGATCGTGGCCGTGCCACCCGTGACGGTGAAGTCGCCGGTGAACGTGTCGGCCGGGGTGGTGACCGTCGGTCGGACGCTGTACTCGTGCAGCTCCTTCTTGCGGCCGATCCCGTCGGTGACGGTCACCGCCACGACTCCGCCGGCCGGCGGCACGACGGTGGTGCGGTCACCGCCGTGCACCGTCGTGGTGGTCGACACCGTCACGCCGTTCTTGGCCGCCGTGGTGATGACGGCGCGGCCGAGGCCGTCGTACGTCGTGAAGGTCTGGTTGGGCACCTGCTTGTTCAGGCTCGCCGCCGACACCGGGGTGCTCACCGTGGGCAGGGTCGTGTCGTCCCACCAGCCGTTGTACGACGCCCTCGTCCAGCCGCGGGTGTCGTAGAACGTGTCGGTGATCATCCGGCCGCCCTGTGGGGTGATTGCCTGGGTCTGCCGGCTTCGCAACAGCGCGTCGTAGATGGTGACCGACGTCTGGTAGCCGTTGGAGTTGTTCAGCTTCTGACTCGTCACCGCCGTGACGCCCGTCTTCGAGACGGTGTAGGTGAACTTGTGGTTGGCAGCGCTGCTGGTCGCACGGTTGTGCAGCCACACGGACGTGCTACGTCCCAGCGCGTCGTAGTGCTGCCGACTCACCACGTTGTTCGCGTCGGTGGTGGTGAGGATGCTGCCGCGTCTCGGGTTCACCGTGGTAGCCGAGGTCTGGTCCAGCGCGTTCGTCGTCGACATGGCAGTCACCAGGTTGACGCTGTTCATGGTGAACCCGCTGGTGGTCTGGTTTCCCTCCGCATCGAAGGATCCGGTCACCCGGCCGAAGGAGTCGTAGACCGTCTTCTCGTCGGTCTGCCAGACGTAGGCGCCGGAGCTGTGGTCCTTGGCGAGCTGGGTCATCGTGACGTCGCCCTTGGTCGGGGCGGCGGCCTGCGGGAAGGTGGTCGCGAAGAGCGGGTCGTCGTAGAAGTTGCGTTCGGCCTTCACGACCTGCGCCGGCCGGCTCACCGTCGCCGGGGCGGTCAGCGTGTTGACGCCGCCCGGCTCCGAGGCGGGAGACCCCTGGGTGAACCCGCCGCACGCCACCGAGACCGTCTCGGTCTGGCTGACCAGGCCGACCAGGTTCTTGCTTGTGTTGACCGGAGCGTAGGTGTAGCTGGTGCACTGGTTGTAGGCGGCGTCCACCGGCACCGTGTAGGTGTAGGTGTGCTTCAGCTCGCCGAAGGTGGCGCTGGAGATGCTCGCGTCGTAGCTGTTGTCGCTGGCGGTGTACCGCCAGGTGACCGCGCCGCCGCTGGTCACCGCCTGCCGGGTGTACGTCTTGAGCGGCGCGACCCACTGCGCCGTCAGCGCCGACAGCCCCGTACGGCTACGGGTCGCCGTGGCCCCCGACACCCAGTACGAGGTGATGGTCGACGAGTCGACCCGGCCGTTCTCACCGAGGTACCGGGTCGTCTCCAGTTCCTTGCCGGCGAGCTCGTCGACGTCCTCGTGGGTGCCACCGGCGGAGTCGGTCAGGTTGACCACCGTGGTGTTGTTGTTCTTGCTCATGCCGCGGTAGTAGGCGGTCTCGGACTGGGTCCGGCGGTCGTTGACGCCGTCCCCGTTGAAGGTGCGGACCTTGGCGTAGCCGCGGAACTGCCCGTAGGTGCGGTACTTGGCCTTGACGACCTCGTTCTCGTCGTAGTGCCAGGCCGCGCCGCCGAGGTAGCTGTAGCTGGTCGACAGTGCCGGCGCCCCGCCGGTCGGGTCGGTGGAGGTGACCCGGGTGACGGCGTACTTGTGGAACCAGTCCAGGTACGGATTCGCATACCCGTCCGGGGTCCAGTACACCGGGTAGCACGACTTCGCGTTGCTGGCCGGGGCGGTGGTGACCGGCGCGGTGCAGGGCACCGGCAGTTCGTAGCTGGGTGAGATGACCGAGCCGGTCTCGGTCGTCACCGTGTGGATGCGCTGCCGGTAGTAGTTCGGCAGGCCACCGGCGGTGTCGACCCGGTTGGCCAGCTTGATGCCGGTGAACGACACCGTCGGCAGGGTGATCGGCCCGGTCGAGCCGCCCGCGCTGGTGTCGTGCCCGGTCCGGGCGATCGACGACAGCCACAGCGTCGGGGACGTGCCGTCGCCGGTGGCCGGCATCGTGTGGGTCAGGGCGTACGAGTCGACCTTCTCGTGGGCCGAGGTGGCGGTGTTGTACTGCCGTGTCTCGATCGAGCTCAGCCGGACCGTCGAGAAGAACGACGGGCTCCAGTCGTCGCAGTCGGTGCCGGAGTTGCAGATCAGGTCGAACGGCACGTCCGGCCAGTTCGCCTTGTTCGTCGAGTTCAGCGGCTGGCAGGTGCCCGACAGGCACCGGTCGGCGGTGTTGAACACGACCTGGTTCGGCACGATGCCGTAGGCGTTGCCGTCGGTGAACCCGTAGTCGATCCGCGTCAGGTGGCTGTCCCGGACGTACGACACGTCGGTGGCGCCCTTGTTGCGGCCGTAGTGGTTGGTGTCCTGCTTGTAGTAGTAGGCCATGGCGTTGCCGTGGACGTCCTTGACGTAGTCCAGGTTCCACCGGTAGGCCATGGTGCAGACCGACGAGGAGAAGCCCGCCGAGTTGTAGCACGGGTCACCCGAGTGCGGGGAGTACACCGGGGTGTGGTCGACCGACTTCGTCTCCGCCTTGCCGGAGGCCCAGCCCGGCAGCCGGTTGCGGCCGAACTCGTAGACGGTGCCGTCGCGCAGGGTCACCCGCCAGTAGTCGGTGTTGTAGGTGCCGCTGCCGTTGTTCGAGTTCGTCACGCGGGTGACGACCTCACCGTTGTCCGACTCCGGCTTCCACACGCCCTTGCCGGAGTCCCAGACGAGTGACGTCGAGGCGCCGTTCAGGGACAGGGTCAGGATCGGTCCGTCGTAGCAACGGTCGTAGGTCTTGACCGGCGAGGCGCTGCCGCCCGGGTCGTCCATGCAGGAGGCGAAGGTCTGCTCCACGTACGAACGGGGCGTGGACCAGCCGTCGCCCACCCACGAGGACTGCGCGTTGGTGGAGGCGGTCTGGCCGTCGACACTGCCCGAGTCGTAGGACAGGGCGACGGTCGGCACCAGGTCCGACGCCGCCGGGGGGACGGTCAGCGGGTACGAGTACGTGAACGAGCCGGTGCTGCCGCCGCCGGTCCAGGAACCCGACGGCTTCAGGTCGGTCGCGGCGTACGTGCCGCCCTTGCCGCCCTCGTCACCGGCCGCGGCCACCGCCGCCAGCACCGTGCGGCCGCTCACCGACGACGCGAGCGCCACCTCCGCCGAGACCGTCCTGGCCGCCGCGTCGTTGGTCGACGACAGCGGCTCGCCCGTACGACAGGCGGCCAGGTTCGGGGTGGTCAGCGCGCACTCGGGCAACCGCACCAGGCGTAGCCGGGATCCGTAGTTGCCGCCGAACGCCTCCGCGAACCCGGCGTAGTCCACGCCGACCCGCACCGCGCCCGACGCCCGGTCCGGAACCACGGACAGCAGCACGCCGTCGACGCCGGCCGCCTCGGCGGCCTTCCGGTCGGCCACGGTGACCGTCAGCCGGCCCGGCCCGGTGTGCTTGCCGTCCCTGGCCGCGATCGACTGCGCCCACACCGGGGTACCCGTCGCGCGCACCTTGGCCGACGACGCCGACAGTGCCTGCGGCGCCGCCAGTTCCACCTGTGCCGAGGCAGCCTTCGGCCAGGTGGTCCGCGACGGGCGGTAGGTCGACCCGGCGTCGTCGGACGGCTTCACGAACCGCGTCGGCAGGGGCTTCACACCCTTGACCGCCTGCCCCGGCGACGTCGGCGGAGGCTTCGCCACCTCGGCGCCCCTGGGTTTCGCCGACGCCGGCGAACCCGTCAACAATCCCGCCACCAAAGACGCCGCCGCGACCACCGCGACCACACGTCTGGGACGAGTCAGCAGGCGTAAGCCCCCGTGCTCGACCATTCGAACCTCACCTCTGCGAGATACAAGGAAGGCCACGCAGGGTGAACTGACGCGCACCCCCGTGGCGCGACGACAATGTTTCACGTCCGAGCCGACCGAAGGTCACGAGAAGGTCACGATAGACGGAGATCACATAGATCAAACCCATCGCAGTGAGTCCGAAAGGGACAACCCGGTGTGACGACAGACGTTTCCCCGAGTCTGTCGAACTGCTTCACTGTGGCCGCCAACCGGACGCGCCGACGCGTCCACCGGACACGCACACGGGGGAGTACTGCTTCATGCCCGCAAGCCGCTTATCACCACGAACAAGAGCAAAGAAGACCGCCGCCACCGGCATCACCGCAGGCATCCTGCTGGCCGTCGCGGCCGCGGGCCCCTCCGCCTCGCCGGCTGCGGCGACCGCCGGCCCGAGCGCCGCCGCAAAGCCGGCACCCGCCTCACTCGGTGTGGATCAGGCGGTGGCGCAGGCGCGGCGTACCGGCAAGCCGGTCGAGGCAACCGCCGCCGGGACCCCGACTGCCACGCTCACCGCCCGCCCGAACGGTGTGGTCGAGCTGACCCAGACCGCCGTGCCCACCCGCACCCGGGTGGACGGACAGTGGAAGACCCTGGACCCGACGCTGGTCCGCCAACCCGACGGCAGCATCACCGCCGCCGTCACCACCAACCCGATCCGCCTGTCCCCGGGCGGCAGCGGCCCTCTCGCCCGGATGTCCAGCGGCACCCGCGCCTTGGCGGTCACCGCGCCGATGGCGCTGCCCGCGCCGGCCCTGTCCGGCAGCACCGCCACCTACCCCGAGGTCCTGCCCGGCGTCGACCTCACCGTCGCCGTCACCGCCGAGGGCGGCTTCTCCCACGTCTTCGTCGTCAAGAACCGGCAGGCCGCCGCGAACCCGCAGCTGGCCGCCCTCGACCTGACCACCACGGGCGAAAACGTCACACTCGCCGCCGACGCCGCCGGCAACATCACCGGCCGCGACCGCCACGGCACCACCGTGCTCACCGCCCCCGCCCCCACCATGTGGGACTCCGCCGCCAACGGGGCAGCCGGACCGAGCCCACGCCGCGCGACCACGTCCAGCCCGGCAGCGCCCGGCCGAGCCGCGAAGACCGCCCGGATCGGCGTGAAGGTCGCCCCCGGGAAGCTGCACCTCACCCCCGATCGCAACCTGCTCACCGACCCGAAGACGGTCTACCCCGTCTACATCGACCCGACCTTCAACTGGGCGTCGTACGGGGCCGCCAAAGGCGGCTGGGCCACGATCTCCTACTACCACCAGTCGACCAACTACTGGAAGAACACCCCGGACCCCTACGACCGGATGCAGGTCGGCAACTCCGGCGTGCAGCGCTCCAACACGCTGATCAACTTCCCGGTCCCGCACACCACCCTGACCGGCGCGACGATCAACTCCGCACTCTTCAAGATCACGAACACGCGGTCATGGAACTGCACCGCCAAGACGGTCAACGTCTACGCCCCCGCCACGGTGCTCGCCTCCGGCAACGCCACCTGGAACTACTGGGAGGGCCAGGCCAAGGGACCCCTGGCCGCTTCGGAGAGCTTCGCGTACGGCTACAGCGGCTGCGACCAGAAGGCCGTCTCCTTCGACGTCACCGGCCAGATCCGGGCCGACGTGACCGCCAAGAAGGGCACCCGCACACTGTGGATGGTCGCCGCCAACGAGGCCAGCGACGTACAGAGCTGGAAGGAGTTCCTCGAGACCAGCCCGACGCTGACGATCGAGTACAACCACAAGCCCAACACCCCGACCGGGCTCAGCACCTCCCCGAAGACGGTCTGCGCGGGCGGCAGCACCATCGGTGACAGTTCCGTCTCCCTGTACGCCCCGGTCTCCGACCGCAACGGCGGCACCCTCGGCGTCACCTTCAAGCTCTGGAAGACCTCCGACGCCAGCCAGACCGCACTCGCCTCGTCCAACCCCGACCTGCTGACCTACTCCTCCGGCAGCACCGCGGTGCTGGTCGTACCGGTCGCCACGCTGCGCACCGCCGCCAACGGGGCACTGACCCAGTTCTCGTGGAAGGCGCAGGCCACCGACTTCCGCACCCCCAGCGACTGGTCAGCCACCTGCACCTTCCAGTTCGACCCCACCCGCCCCGGCGCACCGAACGTCCCCGAGGTGCCCGACGGCTCGACCACCATCGGCCAGCCCTTCACCGTCAACATCACCAAAGCCGACGGCACGAACCCCAGCGGCTACGTCTACCAGCTCAACGCCGGCCCACCCGTCGACGCCTCCGCCACCGACGGCGCGGCCACCATCACCATCACCCCGAGCCGGTTCACGAACACTCTCACCGTCACCAGCGTCTCCGCCGGTGGCAACATCGGCGACAGCAAGAGCGTCACCTTCAACTCCGCACCGGCCGACACCGCTCGGGACGCCGACCTGACCGGCGACGGCGCAGCCGACCTCGTCACCGTCGGTGCCACCCACGGTTTGCCGCCTGGGCTGTGGCTCGCACCCACCGACAGCGAACAGAGCGCGTTGACCGGAATCAACATCGGCGCGCGGGGCAACGGGGTCACCGCGGACAACTCCCCCGCCGACTTCAACGACGCCCAGGCCATCACCGGTCACTTCACCGGCACCGGCCTGCAAGACGTCCTCATCTACTACCCCGCCACCGGCAACGGCGGCGTCCTACGCGCCAACGGCGACGGCTCCGTCATCCAGACCCAGCAGAGCGGCAACCAGTTCAGCATCTCCGGCGAACTCCTCGCCGAAGACGGCGTCATGCCGCGCCAACTGGCCAACGCCGGAGACATCCGCGGCGCGGCAACCGGCATCCCCGAACTCATCGGCATCAGCGGCAACACCACCACCGGTCACCACCTCACCTACTACTCCAACTTCTACGCCCCCGCCCTGTACGCCAACCCCCAACCCATCGACCAGACGACCCCCACCGGCGGCACCGACTGGAACAACTGGACCATCGCCACCGCCCAACTCACCGGCAGTACCGCGATGTTCCTGTGGAACCGCACCACCGGCGCACTCCACCTCTGGACCAACCTCGCCTTCGACGGCAACAACCTGCTCACCTTCACCCCCTACAAACTGTCCGACACCTGGAACCCCGGCGCCGACCTGGCGCTCCGAGCCGCCGACATCGACGGCAACGGCACCCCGGACCTGTGGACCGTCGGCGCCGGCGCCACCACCGCGGCGTGGCTCGTCGGCAACCTCACCCCGGGCACGGCCGGTGCGGCAGGCACCGGCACGATCACGGGCCAGGCGAGCCGGGTGCTGATCACCGCCGACCATGTCTGGCAGCTCAACGACGCCGGCACCGGCGCCGTCACCACCGCACGCGACACCGCCGGCACCCTCCACGCGACCGGCAACGCCGGCGTCACCTGGAGCACCGGCGACGCGTTCGACCCCGACGCCGTCTTCAACGGCACCACGGGCACCCTGACGACCCCGACTCCGGCGGTGAACACCACCACCAGCTTCACCCTCTCCGCCTGGGTGAAGCCCTCCGCCCTCGGCGGTACCGTCCTGTCCCAGAACGGCGCCAACACCGCCGGCTTCAAGCTCTACACCGACGCCAGCGACAAGTCGTGGCGCTTCGCCATGCCCCGCACGGACGTGGCCGCCCCGACGTGGGACACGGCGAGCGCCGGCGCGAACAGCGCCCGGGTGGGCGTCTGGACGCAGGTGACGGTCAACTTCCAGAAGCCGTCCAACCTGCTGACGATCTACCTGAACGGGGCGAACGTCGGCCGGGCCAGCCACAGCACCGTCTGGAACGCCACCGGCGGGGTGCGCATCGGCAGCCACAGGACCGCCGCCACCACCCACGGCGGCTGGTTCGCTGGCGAACTGGCCTTCGTGCAGACCTGGAACGAGGCGTGGAGCGTCGCGCCGGCGCCCGCGGCCCGGTACGCCAACATCGTGGCCACCAAGACGGACGGCTCGCTCTGGTACTACCAGCACACCGGGGCACTCTCCCAGCCGTACGGCTACGGCAACCTCATCGGCAGCGGGTGGACCGCGTTCGACCGGGTGATGACCGGGGATCTCAGCGGCGACACCTACCCGGACATCGTCGCCACCAAGCCCGACGGCACGCTCTGGTACTACGGCAACAACGTCAACCTGAACCCCGGCAAGCCGTACGGCTACGGTCGCCAGGTCGGCGCGGGGTGGGACGACCTGCCCAAGACCACGACCGGCGACATCAACGGCGACGGGTACGCCGACATGGTCAGCGTGCGGGCCGACGGCATCCTGATCTGGCACCACAACCGGTGGGCGACCAACTCCACCGCCCCGTTCTACGGCACCGGCGCCCAGATCGGCACCAGCTGGAACCTGTTCAACCGGGTCATGGCCGGTGACGTCAACGGCGACGGGTACGCCGACATGATCGCCACCAAGTCCGACGGCACCCTCTGGTACTACCAGAGCGCCTACGCGACCAATCCGAGCTGGCCGTTCACCACCCCGGTCCAGATCGGTACCGCCTGGAACGGCTACAACCGGATCGTGCCGGGCGACGTGAGCGGTGACGGGTACGTCGACCTGATCGCCACCAAGTCCGACGGCACCCTCTGGTACTTCGGCAACAACATCAACACCAGCAGCAACGGTCACCCGTACGGGAGCGGCCGGCTGATCGGCACCGGTTGGAACGCGTACAACCGGGTCTTCTAGAGGCTCAGCCCGACGGGGCCGGTGGTGGCGGAAGCCGCCGCCGGCCCCGTCGGCGTCAGAGGATCAGACCAGGCCGGCGTCGCGCAGCAGCTTCCACAGGCCGGCGCCGTCGGGCGCGGAGAGCCACTTCTGCCCCACCGGCCCCGCCGACGACTCGCCGCCCGGGGTGGGCAGGCTACCGGCCAGCACCGCCTGCGTGGGCGAGAGCCGGCGGATCGCCACCCCCGCCACGTTCTCCGGGTGGGCGGCGGCGAACTCGCGGTAGATCTCCGGGTCGTGCTGCCCGTCGTCGCCGACCAGCAGCCACTTCACGTCGGGGAACTCCCTGGCCAGCCGGGCCAGGGTGACCCGCTTGTGCTCCCGCCCGCTGCGGAACCAGCGGTCGGCGGTCGGTCCCCAGTCGGTCAGCAGCAGCGGCCCGGCCGGGTAGAGGTGCCGGGACAGGAACCGGGTCAGCGTCGGCGCCACGTTCCAGGCGCCGGTGGAGAGGTAGAAGACCGGGGCGCCCGGGTGCGCGGTGACCAGCCGCTCGTAGAGCACTGCCATGCCGGGCACGGCGTTGCGCGCGTGCTCGTCGAGGACGAACGTGTTCCAGGCGGCGAGCAGCGGGCGGGGCAGCGCGGTGACCATGACCGTGTCGTCGATGTCGGAGAGGATGCCGAAGCGCACCTCCGGGTCGAGGATGCGCACCGGGGCCTCGACCGGCTCGGCGTCCGGCAGGCTGATCCGCACCGAGCCCCAGCCGGGCGGCAGGTCCGCCTCGACCACGGCGTCGACGAACCCGCTGCGGTCGGCCCGCGCCTCGTGCCGCGCCCCGCCGGCCTCGATGGTCACCGTGACGTGCTTCGCCGGCAGCGTGGTGAAGCTGCGCCAGCCGCGCACCTTCTCCAGCCGGCCCCGCTGGCGGGTGTCCGGCCGGCCCAGCAGCACCCGGCACATCACCCGCACCCAGCCGGGCGCGCCGTAGCCGGTGTACGCGATGACGTTCGTCCGCCAGCCGGTGCGCCGCAGCCGGCGCGCGACCAGCGAATGCACGGCGTCCTCGATCCGCGCGGCCCGGTGCAGGTTCGGTACGGCCAACTGGCCGGCGGGAGTGGGTGGCACGCCAGCAACCCTGCCACAACCCGGCCACCTCGGCCACGCGAGGCGATCTTCCGGACCGCCGGGAAGCTCCGCGCCACGCCCGCCGTGGTCCCGCAGGTCGTCCGCGCTGCGCCGATCCGCCCCGCCCGGCCCCGGCGGCGTGAAACACTCCGGTCGGGACGACGACGGGGGCGTTGGTCGTGTCGCAACCAGTGCGCAAGCGTGGGCGGTGGCGCCCGCAGCTCGACCGGCCGGCGCTCGTCGCGCTGCTGTTCGGGCTCGCCGGGGTCGGCTACCGGCTGGTCCTGACCCTGCACACGGTGCCCGTCTCCAACAGCGACGAGGCGACGTTCGGGCTGGCCGCGCTGCACATCGCCCAGGGCCGCGAGCTGCCGGTCTTCCTCTACGGGCAGCGCTACATGGGGGTGCTGGAGTCGTACCTGGCCGCGCCGCTGGTCGCGGTGGCCGGCCCGGGCTGGCCGCTGCTGCGCCTGCCGCTGCTGCTGCTCTACGCCCTCTTCCTCTGGCTGATCCACCGGCTGACCCGACGGATCTGCTCGCCGTGGTTCGCCGCGTTCGTCGTCGGCCTGCTGGCCCTCGGCGGGGAGCGGGTCGTCCGGGACCAGCTGACCGTGGTCGGCGGCCGTCCGGAGGTCAAGGTCGCGGTGCTGCTGATGCTGCTGATCGCGGTGGGCCTGGCGCGGCGGACGGTGCGGCGCCGCCGGCTGGCCGTCGGCCTCTTCGGCCTGCTCGCCGGGGTGGCCGCGTGGTCGGACTGGCTGATCCTGCCCTACCTGGCGGTGGCCGCGCTGGCGCTGCTCTGGGCGGCCCGCCGGGAGCTGCTCGGCGCGGCCGGGGTGCTGCTGCTGGCCGGATTCGCCGTCGGGATCGCGCCGATGATCCGGGACAACCTCCTCGCCCCGCCCGGCGAGGACTCGCTGTCGGTGTTCCGCGAGATCAGCACCAAGGCCGGGCCGACGCCGCCGTGGTCACGGCGGCTGGACGGCGGGCTGCTGGAGGGGGTGCCGCTCGCCGCCGGCCTCTGCCCGGTGGACGGCTGCGCCCGCTGGCAGGGCTGGTTCGGGCTGCTCTACCCGGTGCTGCTGGCGGTCGCCGCCGCGCTCGCCGTCCTCGCGTACCGCAGGGCCGCGGGCGCCCCGCGCGGCGAGCGGGTCGGCCCGGTGGTGCACCTCGCGCTGGTCGTCGGCGCGGCGCTGACCCTGCTGTCGTACGTGCGCAGCCCGCTCGCCGCCACCAGCCCGCTGGACAACGCCCGCTACCTGTCGGTGCTCCAGCTCTCCCTGCCGGCGGTGCTCTGGCCGCTCTGGGTGGCGGCGCTCGCCTGCTGGCGGGGCACGGTCGGCGCGCTCGGCCGGCTGGCCGGCGCGCTGGCCACCGCCGTGCTCGCCGCGCTGACCG
Organism: Micromonospora sp. URMC 107; assembly: GCF_051386315.1. Lineage (NCBI taxonomy): Bacteria > Bacillati > Actinomycetota > Actinomycetes > Micromonosporales > Micromonosporaceae > Micromonospora > Micromonospora sp. URMC 107. The sequence goes on along the minus strand of NZ_JBPQTK010000025.1, from coordinate 13,317 downwards.
CGACCACGCTGGTGGTCACCGTGCTGTTCGCCGCCACCGGCACCGAGGCGTCCCGGGTCGAGGAGCGGCAGGCCCGCGAGCTGGCCGACAGGCTGCGCGCGGGCGGCCCCCGCGAGGTGTACGGGGACTACTGGACCTGCAACCGGCTGATCTTCAACACGGCCGAGGCGGTGGTGTGCGCGGTGCTCGACGGCGACCTGACCCCCGGGCAGAACCGCTACCCGGCGTACTGGCGGCAGGTGGGGCGGGCCGACCGGCCCGGGTACGTGCTGGCGGCCGGCTCGGCGGCGGAGCGGCGGCTGCGCCGGCTGCTGGGCGACCGGGCCGACGCCGCGCTGGTCGCCGAGGTCGCCGGGTATCGCGTGTACCACCCGGAGACGCCGGTGCGGCCGTGGCGGTAGGAGCGGCCCGTACGCTGGCCGGACCGGCGCGCGGACGCCGCGCCGAGCCGAGGAGTCCACCGATGCTCATCCTGCTGCCGCCCTCCGAGGGGAAGGCCGACGCCGGCACCGGCCGGCGGCTGGATCTCGCCCGGCTTTCCCTGCCGGAGCTGACCGGGGCCCGGGAGGAGGTGCTGACGGCGCTGGTCGCGCTCAGCGCCGACGGCGACGAGGAGGCGGCCCGCGCGGCGCTGGGGCTCAGCGAGGGCCAGCGCGGCGAGCTGCGCCGCAACGCCCGGCTGCGGGCGGCGGCCACCGCGCCCGCCGACAGCGTCTACACCGGGGTGCTCTACGAGGCGCTCGACCTCGCCACGCTGCCGGCGACCGCGCAGCGGGCCGCCCGCCGGTCGGTGCTGATCAGCTCGGGGCTCTGGGGCGCGGTACGCCTCACCGACCGGATCCCGCCCTACCGCTGCCCGATCGGGGCGCGGCTGCCGGGGATCGGCGCGCTGTCGGCGTACTGGCGGCGGGCGCTCGCCCCGGCGATGGCCGCGGCGGCCGGCGACGGGCCGGTGCTCGACCTGCGCTCCGGCGCGTACGCGGCCACCTGGGTGCCCCGCGGCGAGGTGGCCGACCGCACGGTGACGGTCCGGGTGCTGCACGAACGGGAGGTCGACGGCGTGCCCGTCCGGTCGGTGGTGAGCCACTTCAACAAGGCGACCAAGGGCCGGCTGGTGCGTGACCTGCTGACGGCGGGCGCCCGGCCGCGCAGCGTCGACGGGCTGCTGACCGCGCTGCGCGACCTGAAGTACCCGGTGCTGGAGCAGGCCGTCGCAACGGGCCGGCCACGCCAGGTCGACGTGGTCGTCACGGAGCTGTAGGACTGCCGCAAGATTTCCTCAAGGCTGGGGCCGATCGGTTTCCCCGGCGGCGTCGACGGGCCACGGTAGAGGGACCCCCGACGCCGACAAGGAGTGCCTGAGTTGGCTCCCGAACAGATCCTGCTCGACCGGCCGCGCCTGCCCTCGACCCCGCCGCCGCTGGACTGGTCCACCCTGGCCGACGCGTTCGAGGCCGCCTGCCTGCTGCGCTGCACGCCCCCGCCGGCCGTCGTCGGCCCCCGCCGCTCGGTGCCGGAGCACCGCCCCCCGTCGGTGGAGTTCAACCGGGAGGAGGCGGCGCACCGGATGCGGCAGCTGCTCGGCCGGCTGGACGTCCCGATCGAGCACGAGGTGACCGTCGGCGGGCTGCGCCGCCGCTACGAGCTGCACCGGCTCTCCGTGCCGCCCCAGCACCGGCCGGCGTACGCCAGGACGCTGGAGGCCGGCTGGCGGCAGGGCCGGCGCGAGCTGCTGGGCGGGCCGGTCCCGGGCGCGTCGACCGTACGGCGGGCGTGGCGGCCCCGGCTGGCCGCGGCGGCCTGGCGGGCCGCCCTGCTCGCCGGTGGGCGGCACGTGCGCCGGCACATCCTCGGCGTCCGGATCACCGACCGGGAACTGGCCGCCATCCTGGTGCGCGGGGCCGCCCTGCTGGACGTCCCGGCGCTGCTGCGCCCCGGCACCGGCTGTTACCTGGTCTGCGTCGCCGACGGCCCGGACCGCCAGCGGATCCTGCACAGCACCGCCCTGGGGCCCGCCCACGTGCCCGATCGGTCATGATCGGCGGATGAACGGGCGGTCGGCGTCCGGCGGGGCGCCGGCGAGCCGACCGAGGGCGGCGCTCCGGCCCCGGTCGCGTACCGCAGCGAACTGACCATCGTCGTCGACCCGCCGCCGGGGCCCTAGTCCGGCGGGTGGGTGGCGGGTTGCGGCGACGGCCCGCACGGCGCAGAGTGCAGCCCGTGAGTCGTACCCGGTTCCGCCGTGTCCGCCCGCGTCCGGTCCGCCCGTCGGCGCTGCTGGCGCTGCTGCTGGTGGTGGCGTTGCCCGGCGTGGCCGGCTGCCAGGACGCTCCGGACCCGCCGGTGCGGATCCGGATCGCGACCGGCAGCCCGACGGCGGTCTACCACGCCTTCGGGCAGTCGCTGGCCGCCGTGCTCAACCGGGAGCTGCCGGACGTCCGGGCCAGCGTGGTGGTGACGGCCGCCTCGGCGGAGAACGTCCGGCTGGTCGGCGCCGGCGAGGCCGAGCTGGGTTTCACCCAGGCCGACGTGCTGCCGGCGGCGCCGGCGGCGCACCCGTCCGTGGTCGCGGTCGCCCGGGTCTACGACGACCTGCTGCACCTGGTCACCACCGCCGGCGGTCCCGTCCGCACGCTGGCCGACCTGCGCGGGCGGCGGGTGTCCGTGGGCGCGCCCGGGTCCGGCACCGAGATCACCGCCATCCGGCTGCTGGAGGTGGCGCGCCTGGGCGGCGACCGGGTACGCCAGGAGCGGCTCGGCCTCGACGACTCGGTCGCGGCGCTGCGGGCCGGCACGATCGACGCGTTCTTCTTCTCCGGCGGGCTGCCGGTCCGGGCGGTGGAGCAGCTCACGGACGACAGCGCGACCCGGATCGTCGACCTCGGCGAGTGGACCGGGCCGCTGCGCGAGAGCAACCCGGAGGTCTACGTCTCCCGCGACATCCCCCGCTCGGTGTACGGCACGGACCCGGTGACCACGGTGGCCAACCCGAACTTCCTGATCGTCCGGGCCGACCTGCCGACGCCGCTGATCCGGGAGGTGACCCGGCTGCTGATGGAACGCCGCCAGGAGCTGGCCGCCGCGCACCCGGCCGCCGGTCGGATGAGCCCCCGCTCGGCCATCGCCACCGCCCCGCTGCCGCTGCACCCCGGCGCCGCCGACTGGTACCGCGCCGCCAAGCCCTGACCCGCCGCCGCTACACCCCGACGCCGCTGTCGAGCCGCCCCGTGGCGCGGGACGACGCGGGAGCGTCGTCGCGGCCCGGCGCGCCGGGAACGGCGTCGCCGGGCGCGGGGAACCAGAGGCCCGCGGCCAGGCCGCGCGGCTCGGCCCCGCGCATGGTGAGCCGCCCGTCCGAGGCGTCGACCAGCACGGCGACGATGGTGAGGCCGAGCCCGGCCCCGTCGACGTTCTGCACCTCGGGGGCCCGCCAGAACCGCTCGGTCGCCTGGTCGAGCTGGCTCGCCGTCATGCCCGGGCCGGTGTCCCGGACCTCCAGCGCGGTGCCGTCGTCGTGGTGCCGGACGGTCACCGTCACCTCCCCACCGGCGTCGCTGAACTTGACCGCGTTGTCGATCAGCGCGTCCAGGGCCTGGTCGATGGCGGTCGGCACGGTCCGCGCGTACGCCGGGGCGTCCTCGACCACCAGCCTCAGGGCGATGCGGCGGTGCCGGGCGAGCGGCTCCCAGGCGGCGACCCGGGACGCGGCGACGGCCGCCGCGTCGACGGTGACCCGTTGGTTCTCCCGCCGTTCGGCGCGGGCCAGGGTCAGCAGCGCGTCCAGCACGAGGGCCAGCCGGTCGGTCTCCTCCAGGGCCAGTTGGTGCTCGGCGCGGCCGTCCGCGTCGGTCAGGCTCGGCCCCAGCTCCTCCACCCGCAGCCGCAGCGCGGTCAGCGGGTTGCGCAGCTGGTGGCTGGCGTGCGCGACGAACGCCCGCTGCCGGTCCATCACGTCGGAGACGACGTCGGCCATGTGGTTGAAGCTGGTCGCCAGGCGGCGCAGCTCCGGCGGGCCGAGCCGGTGCTGGACCCGCGCGCCGCGGTCGCCCTCGGCGATCTCGTGGGTGACCGCGTCCAGCTCGGTGACCGGGCGCAGCACCCAACCGGCCAGCCCGAACGCGGTCAGCACGCAGGCCAGCACGGCGAGCAGCCCCGTGCCGGCCAGCGCCAGCCACCAGACGGTGACGGCCCGCCGGACCGCATCGGCCGGGGTGGCGATGACCACCGCCCCGAGCACCTCACCGCCGTCGTTGATCGGCACCGCCACCACGATCGGCCCGTCGACCCAGGGCCAGACCGCGTCCGGCCCGCTGGCCTGCTGGCCGGAGAGCGCGGTGTCCAGCGCCTCGCGGGAAGCGGAGGCCGGCTGCCAGCTCTCCGAGGCCGCCACCGTCCGGCGGTCCCGGTCGACCACCGCCGCGCCGATGCCGTACAGGGCGTCGTAGCTGCGCAGCTCGTTGTCGAGCGGGCCGGGCGTGCCGCCCCGCAGCGCCGGGCCGGCCAGCGAGGCGAACCGGGTGGCGTCGGCGAGCCGGTCGGCGCGTACCCGGTCGGTCTCCCGGGTGGCCAGGGTGGCCGCCAGCGGGGTCTCCAGCGCGATCAGCACCAGCACCATCAGCAGCAGGTAGCTGATCACCAACCGACGTCGCACGGGGGTCCCCTCACTCGCCGCGCAGCCGGTAGCCGACCCCGCGCACGGTCTCCACCAGGCCGGGGTCGCCCAGCTTGCCGCGCAGCGACCCGACGTGCACCTCGACCGTGTGGCCGTCGCCCCAGGTGGTGCCCCAGGCGTCGAGCAGGATCCGCTCCCGGGCCACCGCCACGCCGGGCTGCCGGGCCAGGGAGAGCAGGACGTCGAACTCCTTGCGGGTCAGCGCCACCGACCGGCCCGCGACGGTGACCGTCCGGGCGGACACGTCGACGCGTACGGGCCCCACCTCGATCAGGTTGCGCTCCGGCACGGCATGCGCCGCGCGGCGCAGCACCGCCTCGATGCGCGCCTGGAGCTCGGTCATGGAGAAGGGCTTGACCACGTAGTCGTCGGCGCCCAGCCGCAGGCCGAGCACCCGGTCCCGTTCCTCGCCCCGGGCGGTCACCGCGATGATGCCGAGCTGGCTGCTGCGCCGCCGCAGCTCCCGGCACAGGTCGGTGCCGTCCCCGTCGGGCAGGGTCAGATCCAGCAGCACCAGGTCGCAGGGGGCGGCGGAGAGGGCAGCGGCGACGGTCGCGGCGTGCTCCACCTCGTACCCCCGGCGGGTGAGGGCGGAGGAGAGCGCGGCGGCCACCCGGCGGTCGTCCTCGACCAGCAGGATGCGCACCCGGGGCCCCCATTCGTCGGTCTGTCGACCCGAATGGTGGCAGAAGCACGCCCGCTACGGGAGGGCCGGTACCGCACCGACCGGTCCCCGGCCGCGCCGGCGGTCCGGCGCCGGGTGCCGGCGGCGGGTCGGCACCGGCCGCCGGCGGCGGGTCGGCCGGCAGGTCAGAGGCCGAAGACCTCGTCCGCCGTGGCGTCGCGGACCCCGTCGACGAAGCCCCGGAAGCCGGGGTCGCGGTGGCTGGCGGGCACGCTGGTGACGAGCTCGCCGGTGGCCTGGGTGACCGCGTCGACCAGGGGCGGATAGTCGATCTCGGCGTCCGGGAGGGTGTCGTCGTCCGCCTGGCCGAGGTTGATCACGTGCTGCACGTCCTCGGCCGGCGTGTCCGGGTCGTCGGCCCACTCGCCGCCCGCCCGGTGGCACTCGTCGTAGAGCGCCCGCTGGCTGTCGGTCCAGTCCTCGTCGTAGTTCTCCATCGCCATCCCTCCGCGACCCGCTGCCCAGAGCATGCCGGCCGGCGGCGGGCGCCGGGGCGGTACGGGGAAACCGGGACGGCCGTCGGCCGGGCCGGCCGCGCGTAGGCTGCCGGGGTGATCTACAAGCTGCTGACCACCATCGAGTGGGACGACGCGCTGGCCGCCGGCCACTTCGACGGTACGGCGATGGACCGGCAGTCCGGGTTCATCCACCTCTCCGGCGCCGACCAGGTGGTCGGGACGGCCCGGCGGTACTTCGCCGGCGCCACGGGGCTGACCATGCTGACGGTGGACCCCGACCGGTTGGGCGACACGCTGCGCTGGGAACCGTCGCGCGACGGCGCGCTCTTCCCGCACCTGTACGGACCGCTGCCGGTGCCGGCCGTGGTGGCCGCCGACGCGCTGCCGGCGGACCTGCCGGCCGCCGACGCGGTGGCGGCACTGCTCGCCTGACGGCTGGCTATGCTACGCCGAGCCCGTCCCGCCCCGGCCGTGCTGCGCGCACCGGGCGGTACGGCGGATCCGCACCGCGCGGCGGGGGCCGGCTGCGTGGCCGCCGAGGCGCGGCACCGACGGCGCCCGGCACGCGCCCCGAACCGAACGAGTTGACACATGACTGACAGCAGTTCCACGCCCCCCTCGGTCTTCGTCCACCCGACGGCCGACGTCGAGGAGGGCGCCCGCGTCGGCGACGGCACCAAGGTCTGGCACCTGGCCCACGTCCGGTCCTCGGCGCAGATCGGCGCTGGCTGCGTCATCGGCCGCAACGTGTACGTCGACGCCGGCGTGACGGTCGGCGACCTGGTCAAGATCCAGAACAACGTCTCGGTCTACCAGGGCGTCACCATCGAGGACGAGGTCTTCGTCGGCCCGTGCGCGGTCTTCACCAACGACTTCCGGCCCCGGGCGCAGAATCCGGACTGGACGATCACCCCGACCCTCGTCCGCCGGGGCGCCTCGATCGGCGCCAACGCCACCCTCGTCTGCGGCATCGAGGTCGGCGAGTACGCGATGATCGCGGCCGGGTCCGTGGTGACCCGGGACGTGGCGCCGTACCAGCTCGTCGCCGGCAATCCGGCGCGCCCGAAGGGCTGGGTAGACGAGCGCGGCGAGGTGGTCTCGCGCGACGTGGACAACCCGCCGCAGCGCGGCTGAACGGACGCGGGGGCGGCGACCGGCACCGCCCGGACACCGCCCCCGCGTCGACGCGTCAGCCGCAGAGCCGGTCGACCTCCGCCCGGAACCGGTCCATCGGGTTCGGCTCGTCCGGACCCAGCAGGTACGTCTTCAGCTCCCGCCGCGCCTCGGTCATGGGGTCGTCACCGGCGCGGGCCACCGCGACGATCTTCGCCAGCTCGCCGCAGTCCGCACCGAGCAGGTACGCGGCCCGCGCCGTCGGGTACCGGCGGCGGAACTCGTCCTCGGGCAGCCCGGCCGGGTTCGCCACGACGTACGGCCGCTGGCTCTGCATGAAGTCCGAGACCACGCTGGAGATGTCGCTGACCAGCAGGTCGGTCTGGTTGAAGCAGTCGAACAGGCCCGGCGTCCGGCCGGTGACCACGAGGTGCGCGTCGCCGGCCAGCGAGGTCGCGTCGGTCTGCCCGCCGGCGGCGCGGATCAGCCGGACGATCCGTTCGTTGGTCGACCGCGCCTTGGCCGACCGGCTGCCGGTGAGCGGGTGCGGCTTGTAGATCACCCGCACCCCGGGGGTGGCCAGCAGGCCGGCGACGATCCGCTCGCCCATCAGCACCACGGAGGTGTGGTAGACCTCCTCCTCCAGCCACCCCTCCCAGGTCGGGGCGTACAGCACCGTGAACGGCCGGCCGGCGGCCGCCGAGCCGAAGGTCTGCACGCCGGCCAGCTGCGGCCGGCCGATCTCGACGATGTCGCGGTCGAGCACGCCGACCCCGCTCAGGGCGTACCGCTCCCGCCCGGCCGGACCGGCCACCCAGACCTCGTCGTAGACCTTGCTGTACGGGTTGACGCTGGCCTGCTTGTCGCTGTCGCCGTGGCCGACGAAGACGTGCTTCACGCCCGGCTCGCGCAGCAGGTGGATGTTGGCGCCCACGTTCGCCACGTAGAGGGCGGCCCGGAGGCTGCCCAGTTCGAGGTTCATGAAGTCGGTGCCGGCGGGTACGCAGATCACCGGCAGGCGGGTGTCGGCGAGCGCCCGGAACGCCTCCTCCTGGCGCATCAGCACCACCGCCCGGCGGCCCGTCGCCTCGACCGGGGCGAGCCACATGTTGGCCTGGTAGACGTCCTTGACCGGGCCGGCGAAGTAGAGCGCCAGATCCGGCTGCTCCCGGACGAGCCAGTTCTGCGCCACCGGCAGCGCCGAGGTCGCCCGGCCGCGCCCGCGCAGCCAGGCCAGCGCGAGCACGGCGGCGACCAGCGCCCCCGCCACCAGCGTGGCCGCCGCGGTGAGCACCACCGGCGTCACCTCGTCGACCAGCACCGCGACCACGGCCGCCGGCACCAGCAGCAGGTTGAGCAGCGGCAGCCGGTCCCCCTCGACCGCGACGGCCCAGGCCGGCGGCCTGGGCGCCCCGGAGGACCGCCCGAGGTCGATGTTGCGGACGAAGGCGACGGTGGCGCCACGCCCGCCGAGCCGCGTCAGCACCCCCGTGCCGAGGCCGAGCGCCAGCAGCGCCGCGGGCAGCAGCAGGACCAGGACCAGCCCCGTCGGGCCGGGGCGGACCGTCGTCACGATCAGCAGGACGACCGACAGGTCCCGGGCCAGGTGCCGGTGGAGCTGTCCGATCCCGGCCTTCGCCAGCAGCGCCTCGCCGCCCGGCCGGCGCAGCAGGGTGAGTTCACCGGCAGCGGCGGCCAGGCCGGCGACCGCGAAGGGGATCACCCAGCCGAGGGCCCCGGCCAGCACCATCACGGCGTACGACAGCAGTAGCGCGCCGATGAGGCCGGCATCCGGCTGCCTGCGCAGTTTGCTGAACAAAGACACTCCCCTATCGATCACCGGCGAATCCGGGCAGGTGCGACCTTAACGTGGCATGTCCTTCGAGTATTGCCGGGGTGTCGCGTGGCCCACCGGCGGGCCGCGCCCGGCCACGACGCGACGGGGCCCCGACCGTTCCCGGCCGGGGCCCCGTGACGCGCGACGGCGGTCAACCGCCGATGACGACCCGCCGCACGCCGGCCCAGCGGGCCGGGTCGGTGACCCGGCGGCCGTCCACCAGGACGGTCACGCCGGGCAGGTCGGACGGGCTGAGGGTGCGGTACTCCGCGTGGTCCGCCTGCACCACGGCCGCGCCGAGCGGCTCACCGGCGTACGGCGGCAGGCCGTGCGCGGCGAGTTCCTCGTCGGTGTACATCGGATCCGAGACGTACGGCCGGGCACCGCGCCGCCGCAGCGCGTCCACGGTCGGGAAGACACCGGAGAAGGCGGTCTCCTTGACCCCGCCCCGGTAGGCGGCGCCCAGCACCAGCACCCCCACGTCGGTCAGGTCGCCGTACGCGGCGGCGAGCAGGTCGACCGCGTACTCGGGCATCGCCGCGTTGGCCTCACGGGCCGAGCGGACGACGGTGGCCGCCGGGTCGTTCCACAGGTACATCCGGGGGTAGATCGGGATGCAGTGCCCGCCGACCGCGATGCCCGGCTGGTGGATGTGGCTGTACGGCTGGGTGTTGCAGGCCGCGATGACCTTGGTGACGTCCACGCCGACGGTGTCGGCGAACCGGGCGAACTGGTTGGCCAGCCCGATGTTGACGTCCCGGTAGGTGGTCTCGGCCAGCTTGGCCAGCTCGGACGCCTCTGCGGAGCCGAGGTCCCAGACGCCGTTGGGGAGGTCGAGGTCGGGCCGCTCGTCGAAGTCCAGCACCGCCTCGTAGAAGCGGACGCCGTGCGCCGCCGACGCCTCGTCGATGCCGCCGACCAGCTTCGGGTAGCGGCGCAGGTCGGCGAAGACCCGGCCGGTGAGCACCCGCTCGGGGCTGAAGACGAGGTGGAAGTCCTTGCCCGCGGTCAGCCCCGAGCCCTCCTCCAACATCGGCGCCCAGCGGTTGCGGGTGGTGCCGACCGGCAGGGTGGTCTCGTAGCTGACCAGGGTGCCCGGCTTCAGCCCGGCGGCGATGGCGCGGGTCGCGTCGTCCATCCAGCCGAAGTCCGGCACGCCCTCCGCGTCCACGAAGAGCGGCACGACCACCACGACCGCCTCGGACTCGGCGACCGCGGCGGCGGTGTCGGTGGTGGCGCTCAGCAGCCCGGCGGCCACCGTCTCCTTGAGTTTGACGTCGAGGTCGGTCTCACCGGGGAAGGGCACCGCCCCGTCGTTGACCAGCCCGACGACCCGCTCGGAGACGTCGGCACCGATCACCCGGTGGCCCTTCGTGGCGAACTGCACGGCGAGCGGCAGACCGATCTTCCCCAGCGCGACGACGCAGATGTTCATGGAACTACTTTCCTCCTGAGGGCCAGATACGGCGCAGACGGGCGATGAGCCGACGCGGAGTCACCGGAGTGACCGCGACGATCACCTGGCCCTTGTGGTTGACGGTGGGCGTGACGAGATGCAACCGGACCCCCTGCCGGACGACGACGCGCGGCGCGGACAGCCGACGCTCGGCGCGGACGGGAACCGGGCGGGAACCGCTGCCCTCGGCCCTGGCCCGCACCACCTGACGCCCGCTGGCCACGGCCCGCACCAGTTCGTCGGCCGGAAGGTCCGCCCGCACGACGGTACCGTCCCGGCCGCCCGAGACCACACCGTCGACGGTCAGCTCTCCCACACCGATGCGGAGCGGCCCGCACGCCTCCGTGCCGGGGCCCGTCCACGGGGGCCGGGCGGTGACGGTCAGCACCCGGTTTCCGGCGGGGTCGTGCCGCCAGGTGAGGTCCGTCGCGGTGAGCCGCGCCATGATCTCGCCGGCGCGGTCCGTGACGTCGTAGAGGTCGTCCGGCAGCGGCAGCCGCGGATCGCGGAAGCCGACGTATCCCGCGTACCACCGGCCGTCCTCGACCGTCACGGGGGGCAGTTCGCCGCCGGCCTGCTGTCGGACCAGGTCGAGCAGCTGGGGGAGGTCGCCGTGCTGGGCGATGGCCAGCCGCAGCCGGACGTCGGCCGGCAGCCGGTCCCGGATGCCGTCGGTGAGGTACTGGTCGGCCAGCTTGCGGATCCGCGTGTGCACCTGTTGCTGGGCGTCCTCCGGCAGGTCGAGGAAGTCCTTGCGGAGCAGCTTCGCGACCTCCCAGGTGAAGTGCCGCACCAGCACCGCGTCGCGCCGCTGACCGGGTTCGATCAGGCCGGCGACGAAGTCGACGATCTCCTCCGCGCAGCGCAGCCGCTCCTCGTGGCGGCTGCGGTAGGTGATGTTCTGCGCGTTCTCCCGGCGCACCGCGAAGTAGTAGTCGTAGTCGGCGAGCACCGAGATCCGCCGGGCGCGGTAGCATGCCTCCAGCGTGAACGGCTGGTCGCTGCCCATGGGCATGTCCTCGCGGAAGCGCAGGTGGTGCCGCTCGACGAGGTCGCGACGGAACAGCTTGGTGTTCGACAGGGACCAGGGCAGCTCGCTGTCGAACAGGTCGACGTCGGGCGCGCTGCTGGCGTAGACCGCCTGGTGGACGTACCGCTTGTTGGTGCCCACCATCCGGCCGAGCACGACGTCGGACTCCCACCGGTCCGCTGCGGTGACGAGTCGCTCCAGGGCCTCCGGCCCGAGGTGGTCGTCGGAGCCGATGAAGAACACGTACCGCCCGGTGGCCCGCTCCAACGCCCGGTTGCTCGGCGCGGCCGGCCCGCCCGAGTTCGCCTGGTGCAGCACGGTGAAGGTCTCCGGATACCGCTCCGCGAAACGGTCGAGCTCCTCGCCGCTGCCGTCGGTCGAGCCGTCGTCCACCGCGACCACCTGCAGCCGGTCCCGGCCGATGGTCTGCTCCACCAGCGAGGTCAGGCAGGTGGTCAGGTAGGGCATCGTGTTGTAGACCGCGACGACGACGCTGACGTCCGGCGCGCTCGTCCGGCCGCTCTCCCCGTCGAACCTCATCGTCTGCCTCTCGCTGTGGCGGCGGCCCGGGCGGAACCTCGGCGAGTGTACGGCACTCAGGTGCACGGTCGGTGACACCTGAGCGCCCCCGGTGAGGCGCGCGGCCGGGCCGGCCGCCGGTGGCCCCATCCGGACTGGTGGGGGCCCCTCACCCGGCGTCCGGGCCGCCCCGCCGGGCCGCCGCGTCGCTGCCGTCCCTCGCCCGCGACGCCTGATAGTCTGCCGCGGGCGCAATTCGATCACCGGAGCACTGGGCCTGGGCTGCGGTCCGCCCGGCGGTCGACGCGGGGGACGGTCGTCGAGAAGGCATGGTCATGGACGTCAGAACCGACCCTGATCGGGAGACAACGACTGCCGACGCCACCGCGGGCGCCGGGCCCGGTGGCATGATCCGCCGGCTGCGAAGCGCCCTGCTCCTCGCCTGGCCGGCCCTCGTCGGCTACACCGCGGTACGGGCCGTCGGACTGGTCACCCTGGCGGTGTGGGCGGACGCGAGGGACGCCCGGTTCGGCCGGCTCATCGGCATCAGGGCGGACGCCGGCTGGTACCTCCGGATCGCCGAGCGGGGCTACGACTCCGGCGAGCGGTTGCAGAGCGACATGGCGTTCTTCCCGCTCTACCCGTACGTGGTCTCCTGGCTGGAGCCGCTGTCGCCGCTGGCCATGCGGAACACCGCCATCGCGGTCGCCTGGGTCGCGTCGCTGGCGGCCGCCTGGGGACTGTTCGCCGTGGGCAACCATCTGCACGGGCGGCGCACGGGCGTCCTGCTCGCGGTGGTGTGGGGCCTGCTGCCGCACGCGATGGTCCAGTCGATGGCGTACACGGAGTCGCTCTTCACCGCCCTCGCCGCCTGGTCGCTGTACGCCGTGCTGACCCGACGCTGGCTGACCGCCGGCGTGCTGTGCCTGCTCGCCGGCCTGACCCGGCCGACCGCCTCCGCGCTGATTCCCGTGGTGATGCTCGCCGCGCTGGTCGCCCTGCTCCGCCGGTACGGCGGTTGGCGGGCGGCGGTCGCCCTCGTGCTGGCCCCGCTGGGGTGGGTGGGATACCTGGCCTGGGTGGGCTGGCGCACCGGCCGGCCCGACGGCTGGTTCCACATCCAGTCCGCCGGCTGGGGTTCCACCTTCGACGCCGGCGCGGCCTCGGTAGAGGCGCTGGGCAAGGCGCTCGACGAGCCCTCGTCCCTGCAGTGGTACGTGGTGGCGGCGGTGGCGCTGGTGTCCATCGCCCTGTTCGTGCTGAGCTGCCTCGACCGGCAGCCGTGGCCGCTGCTGATGTTCAGCGGCCTGTTGCTGTTGACCACGCTCGGCTCGTCCGGCTACTTCTACTCCAAGGCCCGGTTCCTGCTGCCGGCGTTCGCCCTCCTCCTGCCGGTGGCACGGTCGCTGGCCGGGACCACCGGGCCACGGATCGCGGTCGTGCTGGTCACCATGACCGCCATCTCCGCCTACTTCGGCTCCTACCTGCTGCTGATCTGGAGCGCGTCACCCTGACCGGCCACCGGCCTCGGGCGCCCGAGGCCGGTG
>NZ_JBPQTK010000024.1:0-61342 GCF_051386315.1 Micromonospora sp. URMC 107 | reverse complement strand
CCGGCAGGCGGCTCATCATCAGCACCTGCACGAGCAGCAGGTAGCCGGCGACCAGCCCGGTGATCCGGCCGGCGGCGTGGGTGCGCGGGTACGTCACGCGTACAGCTTCATCGGGCGGTACTTCTGCCGGGGGAAGATCCTGTCCACCTCCGCGTTGGTGAGCCCGAAGCGGCCCTGGGCGACGGCCCCGTAGACGTTGAACATGTTGTTGTACTCGGGCACGTCGCCGGAGTCCAGGTCGTCGAGGCCGTTCCAGGTGCCCAGCAGCGAGCCGGCGAGCTTGCGACCGGAGAGCAGGGTGACCACCCCGCCGTGGCCGTGGTCGGTGCCGCCGCCGTTGGAGGCGACCCGCCGGCCGAACTCGCTGGAGACCATGACGGTCACGTCGGCGGAGCGCTCCCCCAGGTCGGTGAAGAACGCCGCCATGGCGCTGGCCAGCTCGTTGAGCCGCCGGTGCAGCTGACCACCGTCGCGGGTGCCCTGGTTCTCGTGGGTGTCGTAGCCGCCCATCCCGACGGTGGCGACCCGGACGTTCGCCCCGCCCTTGATGAGCTGGGCGAGCTGCTGGAACGCGTAGCCGACGCCCCTGTACTCGACGCCCTCGGCCGGCTGGTACGGCTTCGCGGCGAGGCGCTGCGCGGTGGCCAGCGCGCCCAGGCCGTCCTGCACGGCCTCCTGCACCGGGTGGTTGATCCCGGTGAAGAGCCCCTTGATCGCCTTCTCGGTCGCGGCCCGGTAGCGGTCGTCGCCGTTGAGCCGCAGCGAGCCGACGCTGTCGAGGGAGAGCGCGCCGTTGTTGCCGACCAGCGACCGCGGCAGCGTGCTGCCGATGCCGACGCTGCGGAACGCGGTGCCCGTGCCGAGCGTGTCGACCAGGCTGTCCAGCCAGCCCCGGCCGCCGGTCTCGCTGGGCAGGCCGCCGAGGTTGCAGGCGTCCGCGGCCTGGAAGTGGCTACGCGACAGCCGCTCGTCGGAGACCGCCGGCACGAAGCCGAGGTTGCCGCTGCGGAGCCACTTCTCCAGCGGCTTGAACGCGCTGGTCAGCTTGAAGCCGCGGCCCACCGCCAGGGAGTCGTCGGCGAGCAGCAGGTCGGGGCGGGCCTTGGCGAGCACCGGGTCGTCCGCCGGGGCGACCAGGCTCAGCCCGTCCAGCCCGCCGTAGAGGAAGACGTGGATCAGGGTGCCGGTCTTGGTGGCGGCGAACGAGGCCGAGGTGGTGACGAACTGGGCGGTCGCGAGGGCGGTGGCCGTGGCGGCGGCACCGGCCACGAACGTCCGCCGGGTGACGCCGCGGCCGTCCTGCTGGGCCTCCTCCAGCTCCTCCAGCCGCCGGTAGCGGTCGGCCTCGGCGGCGTTCTCGGCGGCGACGATGTCGGCCTCGGCCCGCAGCAACGCCTCGGCCGGGTCGTCGGCCAGCCGCCGCAGGTCGGGGCATTCGGGGTGCAGGGGGAACGTGTGCACAGTCTTCTCCATCGGGTGCCTCACCGGAGGTGGTGCTGGGGGGAAGCGAGGATCGCCCGCGCTACGGCGGTGACGGCCCCGTCGAACGTGGCGTCGACCTTGTCGCCGGCCGACACGCCGGCCACGCCGAGGATCAGGGACCGCTCCCTGGCGCTCAGCTTCTGACCCAGCAGGCGCAGGGCCAGCGCGTCCACGTACGCGCCGGCGGTGGCCGGCGGCCTGGCCACCAGCTTCTCCGGCGGGGTGTAGGTGAAGACGGTGCGCCGGCCGGCGATCAGCTCGCCCGCCTCGTTCCAGCCGTTGACCATGGTGCCGGCGGAGGTCCAGGCCACGTAGACGTCCGGGTAGCCGTCGGGGGTGGGCTGGCCCATCGGGTACTGGCCCAGCTCGCGCATCCTGTCGTGGATCTGCCGCAGCCCCCGCGCGTACGGGGTGCGCTTGCTGTCGCCGTTGTCGTGCTTCGGCGACGCCTCCGGGGACACGCCCAGGGCCCGGTACGTGGCGACCAGGTACTCCATCGGCCGGCGCACCTTCTGGCCCACCGCCGCCCAGAACTCCGAGGAGCTGAACAGCGTCATCAGCACCGGCTTGATCATGCCCTTGTTGGTGCTGTACGTCTTCGCCAGCCGCTCCACGAGGGACTTCGGCGGGGTGTCGGAGACGAACCGGGTGGCGAGGCTCTGCGCCACGTACTTCGCGGTGGACGGGTGCAGCGCGATGTACGTCAGGTACGCGTCGATGGCCGCCTCGGCCTTCTTCGGGTCCTTCGAGTTGTTCGCGTGGGTGAAGCCGAGGACCTTCACCTTGCCGACGTAGTGCCGCTCGGGGCGGAACACGTACTTGCCGTCGTTGACACCCCGGCCGGTCTGGAGCAGCGCCGCCTGCCGGACGTCCTTCTCGGTGTAGCCGCCGTCGACGCCGACCGAGTAGAGCTCCAGGTTCTCCCGGGCCAGGTTCTCGTTGACCGCGTCGGCGCGGGAGTCGTTCTGGTTGAGGTAGAGCAGCAGCGCCGGGTGCCGGTTCGCGGCGAGCAGCATCTCCGGGTAGCTGCCGAGGGCGTGCGCCCGGACGACGTCCCGGTCGAAGGACGCGCGGTACACCTCGCCCCCGTCGAAGTCCGCGGCGACGTGCAGGAAGTCGTTCCAGAAGTCGACCATCACCTCGAACAGCTGCCGCTTCGACCAGATCTGGCGGGCGATGGTGGCGTCCACCATCTCCTTCTCCGGCTGCGCGCCGCGCTCGTTGAGCTGGTCGCGCTGCTCGCGCAGCTGCGCCGTGCCCAGCTTCAGCGTCGGCAGCTCGGCGAGCTTCAGCTCGGCCTTCGTCGGGGCGATCTTGTCGGGGTCGAGCTGCCAGCGCAGCCAGCCGTCGATGCCCCGCTCCTTGATGTCGGCGACCACCTGGCCGGTGACGCCGAAGGTGGCCCGCCGGGCCAGGTGCAGGACCGGGTCCTTGGCGAGCACCGTCTTGACGGTCACCTTGGTCTCCGCGGCGGCGGCCGCCGGCCCGGAGAAGGTCCGGCCGCCGGCCGGGGCGTTCTTCTTCAGCGCCTCGCCGGCCCGGGAGCCCATGTAGCTCTCGTTCTGCTCGGTGTAGGTGCGCACCGTGCTCGGCTGCTGGCCGCTCGGGCGGGCGGGGGTGCCGTCGGTGACCGTGGTGCCGGTGGCGTCGCCGGCCACCACGTCGTCGCCGAAGAGGCCGCGGATCTGCGGGGTCATCGCCAGGGCGGCGCCACCGGCCACCACGGCCGCGGTGCCGCCGAGGGCCGCGAGGGCCTTGCGCCGGCCGACCTTGCGGCCCGGCTCGTCGTCATCGTCCAGGTTGGGCAGTCCCGGGCCGGGCGAGGGCGCGGCGGCCCGCCGCGCGAAGCCGTCCGGGCCGACCCACTGCGGCCCGCGCGCGGCCGGCTGCCCGGCGTGGGCGTACTGCGCCCGCGGGTCGGCGGGGTGTCCACCCTGGTGCTGCGGGCGCGGGTCGTGGCCGTACGGGGTGGGGTGATACGTGTCGCGGTGACCGTCGGCGGCGGGGTACTGACGCCCGTCCCATCCGCGGTCGTCCCGCGGTCGACGTGGTGGCACATTCTGGTCGGCCATGTACCAATCCGTTTCTGCTGCGCCGCGACGACTGGCACCGGGCACGGGGTGCAGGTGCGGCGGCTGGTGCTGAGGGGGTTGCCACGGAAGGTAATGAAGCGTTCAGGTGCCTTCAAGCAGCGCCGGAAGCCCCCAGGACGTCACTTAAGGCGCCGCTCAGCCGGGTCCGCGACGCGGGATTCGCGCGCGGGCCGGGACGGACCTCGCGAGCAGGGCCTACGCGGCACGACCCGGGCCGGACCCGACGTTTCCCGCCCAGCCGGCCCCGGACGCCGCATTCATCGCCACAGGCAAATTTAAGGTTCGGCTAAGCCTGCGCTGAGGCGCTCCCCCGCTCGCCCGGGCGCGACCCGACCGGCGCCGCGGGCAGCGGCGGCAAAGTGGCAGCAGCACGGGAGCGTGAGCCGCCACCGCAGCGGGTATGCCGCCGAACCGCTGAACACGTGAGGGGAAGGCACATGCTCAGCAAAGAGGATCAGCGCAGGTTCGAGCAGATCACCCGTCAGCTCCGGGAGAGCGATCCGGCGTTCTTCGCCCGGCTCGACAACCGGGCCCGGGCCCGGCGCGGCCGGTGGCTGATGCTGTTGACGATCGTGCTGTGGGCCTCGCTGCCGGCGATGACCGTGCTGGCCGGGCGACTGGCCGGGGCCGTCTGCGCGGTGGTCCTGGTGGCCAACGCCGCGATCATGTGGCGGTTCCGCCGCCGCTGGCTGTGACCCGGGGTCCCGCGCGTCGACGGCCTCATTGGCCCAGGAGCCGGTACGCCCGCCGTAGCCGCTCCAGCAGGCCGGGCCCGCCGATGGCGGGGGCCGGCGCGCCGAGCTGCCGCAGCAGCAGGTCCGGGCCGGTCGCCAGGCTGGGCGGTCGGTCGGGCAACGGGACCGGCGGCAGCCAGAACCGGTCGACCGCCTCGGCCAGTGGCGCGGGCGGAAGGCCGGCGAGCGCCCGCGCCGCCCCGACCGGCGGGGTGTCCACGGTGTCCCGTCCGGCCGCCGGCCCGGCCCGGTCCGCACCGCCGCGCCCGGGGCGGGATCCGGCCGGTTCCCCGGCGTTCCGCCCGGCACGGGGTGCGCCACCGTCCGTCGTGGACGGCTCGGCCGACCGCGCGACAACCGTCGCGTCGTCCGGCCGGCCGTCGGCGGTTTCGGCGCCGGACGGCGCGGCCGACGACGCGACACCGGTCGGCGCGGCCGACGACGCGACACCGGTCGGCGCGGCCGACGACGCGACACCGGTCGCATCCGGCCGGTCGCGGGCGCGCAGGACGCGCAGCCGGTCGAGCAGCTCCGCCCGGCTGCGGCCCCGCCAGTGCAGCAACTGGAACGGGTCGGCGTCGAACGCCTCGGCCAGCAGGTAGAACGTGGCCGCGAGGTGCTTGCAGGGAACGGCGAAGTCGGGGCAGCTGCACCGCTGGCGCAGCTGCGCCACACCGGCGGGGAAGAGCGGGGCGCCGGCCGCCGCGAACAGCTCCTCCAGTTCCGGGGGCAGGTCACCGGCGAGCAGCCGGGCGCTGAAGAACGCCTGGGCGGCCAGTTCCGCCTCGACGCGGGCCCAGAGCTCCTCCGGGAACGGTGGCAGGGCGATGCTCACCTCGTACGGCTGTGCGCGGGAGCCCTGCACCACGGCACCGACGGTGCCGGGCGCGACCTCCAGGCGGACCACCTGGCCGGCCCGCGCGTACGACCTGCCGCGGGTCAGCCGGGTGCCGAGGGCGAAGGACTCCAGCACCTCCAGGAAGCGCCGGGACCACCAGGACCGGCCGATCTCGCCCCGGGTGCTGCGGGCCCGCAGCCCGCCGTGGACCCGGCGCGGCCGGCCGTAGTCGGCGAACCGGCCGCTCCCCCCGCCGTCGCTCTCCGGCTGCCCGCTCATTCCACCACCGCCCCGGCCTCCAGGGTGAACAGCTCGCGCAGCTGCGTCGTGGACAGCTCGGTGACCCACTGCTCGCCGGTGCCGACGACCGAGGCGGCGAGGCTGCGCTTGTCGGCGATCAGCGCCGCCACCTTCTCCTCCACCGTGCCGGCACAGACGAACTTGCGGACCTGCACCCGACGCCGCTGGCCGATGCGGAACGCCCGGTCGGTGGCCTGGTCCTCGACGGCCGGGTTCCACCACCGGTCGACGTGCACCACGTGGTTGGCCTCG
This sequence comes from Micromonospora sp. URMC 107, assembly GCF_051386315.1. Lineage (NCBI taxonomy): Bacteria > Bacillati > Actinomycetota > Actinomycetes > Micromonosporales > Micromonosporaceae > Micromonospora > Micromonospora sp. URMC 107. The sequence continues at coordinate 55,643 of NZ_JBPQTK010000024.1, read as the reverse complement.
GTGAGGGTGAGCCCGGTGCCGCCGGCCTTGAGCGACAGGACGAAGACCGCCGGCCCCCGCGGGGACTGGAACCGGGTGACCATGGCGTCCCGGTCGGCCTTGCCGACGCCGCCGTGCAGGAAGAGCACCTCCCGGCCGAAGCGGGCCGACAGGTGCCCGCGCAGCATGCCGCCGAACTCGGCGTACTGGGTGAAGAGCAGGGCCCGCTCCCCCGCCGCGAGGACCTCGTCCAGGATCTCCTCCAGGCGGGCCAGCTTGCCGGAGCGGCCGTCCAGCGCCGAGCCGTCGCGCAGCAGTTGCGCGGGGTGGTTGCAGACCTGCTTGAGCCGGGTCATGGCGGCGAGCACGAGCCCGCGCCGCTCCATGCCGTCGCTGGACTCGATCCGCGCCAGCATGTCGTCGACGATCGCCCGGTAGAGCGAGGCCTGCTCGGCGGTCAGGTTGCAGAGCACCTCCATCTCCAGCTTCTCCGGCAGGTCGGAGATGATCGAGGAGTCGGTCTTGAGCCGACGCAGCACGAACGGGCCGGTGATCCGGCGCAACCGCTCGGCCGCCTCGGCGTCGCCGTGCCGCTCGATCGGCTCGGCGTACTTCTTCCGGAAGGCCGCCGCCGGGCCCAGCAGGCCCGGGTTGGCGAACTGCATGATCGACCAGAGGTCCGCCAGCCGGTTCTCCACCGGCGTGCCGGTGACGGCGATCCGGTGCCGGGCCGGCAGCGCGCGGACCGCCTCGGCCTGCCGGGTGGCGGCGTTCTTGATCGCCTGGGCCTCGTCGACCACCACCCGCCGCCAGTCGATCCCGGCCAGGTCGACCGCGTCGCGGGCCGCGACCGAATAGGTGGTGAGGACCAGGTCCGCGTCGTGCACGGCCGCGCCGAACGCCTCGCCCCGCGCCCGTTCCGCGCCGTGGTGCACGTGTACGCGCAGCGCCGGCGTGAACCGCGCCGCCTCGCGCTGCCAGTTGCCCACCAGCGACATCGGGCAGACCAGCAGGGTCGGGCCGGCGTCCGGCGGGTCCTGCGCGAGCAGGGCCAGCAGTTGCACCGTCTTGCCCAGCCCCATGTCGTCGGCGAGCACCGCGCCGAGCCCGAGGGACTGCAGAAACGCCAGCCAGGCCAGCCCTCGGCGCTGGTACGGCCGCAGCGTGCCGTGGAACGTCGGCGGCGGATCCAGCGGGGCGAGTCGCCGCTCCACCGCCCCGGCGAGCAGGTCGCCCAGCGCGCCGTCGGCGCTCACCTCCAGCACCGGCAGCGCGTCCGGCTGCTCGGCGTCGGCCAGGCCGAGGCGGAGCAGGTCGGCGACGGTCAGCTCGCCGGTGGAGCGGAGCAGCCGCAGGCCGGCGGCGAGCCGCTTCGGGTCCAGTTCCACCCACTGCCCGCGCAGCCGCACCAGCGGGGTCTTCAGCGCGGCCAGCGACGCCAGCTCCTCGGCCGTGAGCGGCTGGTCGCCGAGGGACACCTCCCAGCGGTAGTCGACGAGGGCGTCCAGGCCGACGCCCCCGGCGGTCGCGGCGACGGTGCCCGGGGCGGTCCGGCTGCGGGCCTGCAACCGCGCGCCGAGCCGGGACGACGGGCGCCGCCACCAGGACGGCAGCAGCACCGCGAAGCCGGCGGCGTGCAGCACCGGCGCGCCCTCGCGCAGGAACCGGTGCGCCCCCTCGACGTCCAGTTCCAGGACCTCCGGCGTGGCGGTGCGCAGGGCGGTGTCCAGCTCGGGCCAGAGCCGGCTGGCGCGCCCCAGCTCGGCGAGCAGGGTCTCCTGCGGGTCGTCGCCGCGACCGGCCAGCCCGGCGACGGTCTCCGGCGCCCACCAGACCTGCCCGGCGTCCACGTGCAGGCTCGGCTCGTCGGCCGCCTGGAGGCCGAACTCGACCCGCCACCGCCCGGCCGGTCCCGCCGTCGCCGCCTCGGCGGGCACCACGACGACCGGCTCGGTGACCTCGTCGGCCGGCGGCTCGACCAGGCGGAAGCTCGCCCGCACCGCGCCGCCGGCCGCGTCGCGCTGCCAGGCGTCCAGTTCGGCGCGGAGGGTGTCCAGCGCGGCGGGGTCGGCGGCGAACTCCCGCACCGGTCCGGTGAGCGCGGCCAGCCAGACCGGCACCGCGCCGTTCGGGCGTACGCCCCTGGCCAGCGCGGTCTCCGCCAGAGCCGCCCGGACGGCGGCGTCGGTGAGCGCGTCGAGCGCGTCGGCGACCAGCGCGCCCGGCGCGTCGGCGCCGCCCGGCGCGGGCCGGTGGCGCCCGGTGGGCGGGCCGGGTCGCGCGGCGCGGTGGCGAGCCGCGTCCGGCCCGGACGGGGTGCCCGGTCCGGCGGCGGCACGGGGGCCGCCCGGCGCGTCGAGCCCGGTGGCGGCGCGGGCGGCCGGGGGCAGGGCCAGTGCCAGCGCCCGGGCCCAGGCGGCGTCCGTGCCGGTCAGCAGCGGCTGCCACACCGCCCGGGCGACGGCCTCCCCCCGTTCCCCGCCCGGCCGGCAACGGGCCGCCGGGGGCGGCTCGGCGAGGCCGGGCAGGACCCGGCCCCGGGCCGCCAGGTCGACCGCGAAGTCGGCCAACTCGGCGAGGTGGCGCAGGGTCGCGCCCGGCACGGCGGCCACCGTGTCGACGCCGCGCAGCAGGGGCAGGGCGGCGTCGGGGGCGAACCAGAGGACGGGGACCCGCCACCCGGCGAGGGTGACCGGCCCGCGGACCGTCCCGGCGACGTCGGGGCGGACGAGTTCCGGGGAGTCCAGCGGCGTGCCGGCCCGGGTGGGGAGGGCGAGCAGGGCCGTGCCGAGGTCGGCCGGCTCGGCCGTTCCGGCCAGCGCGGCGGCGAGCGCGGCGTGGTCGGCGGCGAACGGGTGCGGCCGTTCCCGGGGCGCCCGCCCCGGGCGGCGCGGCGCGTGCGCCGGCAGCGTGCTGTCCTCGGCCCAGACGGCGAGCCCGACGCCCGACCGCCAGACCCCGTGGACGACCAGCACGCGTCCCCCTCCTCGCGACGACCCCGGCGAGGATATCGGGCCGGGCCCTCGCGGCCCCGGCCAGCACACCGTCGACGGCCCGGACGGGCGACCGGCGGGGCAGCCGGGTCGGGGGCCGCGGTGCCCGGCCGGGTGGGCGGCGGGCTAGGGTCGGGCGCGTGTACGACCTCCTCGTGATCGGCGGCCTCGGTGTCGACGTGCGGGTGCGGGTGCCCGCGATCCCGCTGCCGGCCGCCGACTCCCTCGCCGTCGACCCGATCGACCTGCGGATCGGCAACACCGGTGCCGGGGTGGCGCTGGCCGCGCACGCGCTCGGGCTCCGGGTGGCGGTGGTCGACGTCGTCGGCGTCGACCCGGCCGGCGACGTGGTCCGCGCCGCGCTGGCCCGCACGGGCGTGCACGCCGTGCTGGGCGACGCCCCGGCCGGCACCCGGCGGTCGGTGAACATGGTCGACCCGGCCGGCCGGCGGATGTCGCTCTACGATCCGCGCCCCTGGCACGGACCGGCCCCGTTCCCGGCGGCCGAGGTGACCGCGCTGGTCCGGCAGGCCGCGCACGTGCACCTCTCGATCATGGACTGGACGCTTCCCCTGCTGCCCGCCCTGCGCGCCGGGCTCGCCGACGGGGCCGTCCTCTCCACCGACCTGCACGACTGGGACGGCGGGAACGCCTACCACCGTCCCTTCGCCGAGGTGGCCGACCTGGTCTTCGTCAGCGGCGTCCGGCTGGGCGCGGGGGCGGGCGCGCTCGCCGCCGCGCTGGCGCCCCGCACGGTGCTGGTGACCCGGGGGGCGGACGGCGCCGAGCTGCACACCGGTGGGGGCGCCCCGACGCCGGTGCCCGCCGCCGCGTCGCCCGGACCGGTCGTCGACACCAACGGCGCGGGGGACGCCTTCGCGGCGGGCCTGATCGCCGGCCGGCTGCGCGGCGCGTCGCTGACCGACGCGGCGGCGTACGCGGCCCGGGTCGCGGCGGCGGCCTGCGCCCACGACGGCATGGAGTATCCGCCCGACCTGCTGCCGCGTCGCTGACGCCGCCGGCCCGCCGCTGCGCGCCGGCTCGTCACCCGGGTCGCCGCGCCGGTCGCGCCCGCCCGCGGCGGTCAGACCGCGCCGGTGGCGCCGTCGGTCAGCTCGCGGAGGATGTCGGCGTGCCCGGCGTGCCGGGCGGTCTCCTCGATCATGTGCACCAGGATCCAGCGCAGCGAGACCTCGCCGAGCTGCGGGTGCGGCACGACGTGGTCGAGGTCGAACCGGCCGGCGACCTCCCGGGACCGGGCGCAGGCCCGCTCGTAGGCGGCGGCGAGCCGTTCGACGGTGTCGCCGTCGGTGAGCGTGAAGCTGGCCACCGCGTCCTCCTCGGAGGTGAGGTGAACGTCGCCGGGGCCGGGGGCCAGCAGGCACGGGAACCAGTTCCGTTCCACCAGCGTCAGGTGTTTGACGAGGCCGGCGACGGTGGTGGCCGAGGGCACCAGCCGGCGGGCCGCGTCGGCGTCGTTGAGCCCGCGCAGCTTGCGCAGCAGCACGCCCCGGTGGAAGTCCAGGAACGACTCGAGCACCGCCCGCTCGTCGCCCGTACGCGCCAGCACCGGGCCGAGGGTGGTATCGATCTCCGTCTCCGCCATCCACCGACCCTAGTGCCGGGGCGCCCAGGCCCGCTGCCCCGCTATCCCCTGCGCCGACGGGCCGGGCCGGGCAGGATGGGGCGCATGGCATCAACGGCAGAAATCCCCCTGGTGGGTGGCGTCGCCGACGGCGAGACCGTCACCGTGGAGCTGGACCCGAACGGCCGGCCGCCGCTGACCCACCACCACCTCGGCGCGAAGGGGCTGGCCGAGGCGGAGATCTACGAGCTGGAGTCCGTGGCCGCCGAGGCCGACCGGTGGTGCTACCGCTGGCGCGGACCGGCGGTCTGAGCCGCCGGGTCAGGCCGCCGGGGCCAGGGAGCGGGCGCGCAGGCTGTCCAGCACGGCGCGGGTGACCTGGGAGGTCCCCCGGGCCTCGTCGCACACTTCGGCCACCCGCCGGGCGGTGGCCTCGGCCCGCTGCTCCCGCTCGTCCCAGAGCCGGTCGACCTCGGCCAGGAGCGGGCCCTCGACCTCCCGCTCCACGCCGCGCAGCGCCGGCACCCCGAGCCGCTGGGCCAGGTCGAAGACCTTGCCGGCGTACGGCAGCGGCAGGAACGGCGTGCCCGCCATCGCGGCGAAGATCAGGAAGTGCAGCCGCATGCCCACGGCCAGGTCGAAGTGGCGCATCAGCCCGAGCACCTGCTGGGGCGAGTAGGTGCCGTGCAGGATCCGGCCCCGCTCGGCGGCGACCATGTGCGACAGCACGCCGTGCGAGTGCCGGATGTCGTCGCGCTCCATCGGGACGAAGAGCACGTAGGCGTCGATCCGGTGCACCAGGAAGTCGCCGATCTGGGCGAGCAGACGGTGGTAGCCGTCGACGTCGAGCCGCTCGGCGGCCCGGCCCGGCTCCCGTACGCTCATCCCGACCAGCCGCTTGCCGGCCGGCACGCCCTCCTCGCGGAGCAGGTCCGCCGGGAAGTCCTCGGGTTCGATCAGGAACGCCGGGTCTGCGGTCACGGTGATCGGGTTGAGCAGCCCCGCCTCCTCCAGCACCATCCGGGACTCCTGGTCCCGCACGGTCACCTGGCTGGCGCTGGCCAGGGTCTCCCGCACCATGCCCGTGTCCACGCCCTCGCTGAGCGGCCCGACCCCCACCGCGTACGTCAGCAGCGGCAGGCCCCGCTCCTGGGCGACCCGGACCACCCGCAGGTAGCGGCGGGCCTCCCGGTCGTAGAGGATGCCGCCGCCGCCGAGGATCAGCACGTCGAGCTGGGCCAGGACCAGCGCCGAGTCGGTCCGGCTGATCCCCTCCCAGGGCACCGCCTCCACGTCGGGATGGGCGACGCGGGTGTGCTCCGGGTTCCGGGAGAAGACGATGATCCGCCCGTTCGGCTCCTGCTCCCGCAGATCGGCCAGCAGGCCGCTCAGGATCGCCTCGTCACCGAGGTTGCGACCGCCGTACGAGCCGAGCACACCGATGGTCAGTCCGCCACCATGCCTCATCCGTCGCTCCTCCCCAGGTGCGTCCGGGGCGGGGGTTCCCGCTGCGCGGGGGAACACTCCTGACGGGTTCAGCCGGCCGGGGAGATCCGCTTCGTCATCTGCTGGGCGGCCACCCGGTAGCCGAGGCTGTGGTAGAGGTGGATGGCCCCCGTGTTGGAGCCGAAGACGTTCAGCCCCAGCTCGGGCACCCCGAGGGCGGCGAGTTCCGCCTCGATGAGCTGGATCATCCGCCGCCCGTACCCCTGTCTCCGATGTCCGGGATGCACCTCGACGTTGTTGAGCCATGCGGTGTGGGCCCCGGCGGGGCCGCCGGGGAGCGCGACCCAGATCCATCCCACCTCGGCGTCGCCCACCCGGGCCGTGCGGAGCAGGGCGCCGGCGCTGTCGACGCCGTCGGGGAGCTGTTCGCGCAGCTGGGTGGTGGCCCGGTCCAGGGCCGCGTCCGGGGCCAGGCCGCGATCGACGACCATCGCCTCGGCGTACGAGCGCACGAGCGGCTCCCGCCGCCGCGCGAACTCCTCGGCCGTCATGGGCGTCAGCTCCACCACGCCTCCTTCGCGGGTCATTGGTCGGCGGCCGCCGACCAGCCGGGACACGAACGCCACGACCACGTCGTCGGGGTCGAATCCCGCCTCGATGGACGTGCCGAGCAGGTCGAGCAGCAGCCCGTCCATGACGTAGTGCAGCAGAGCGACCTCGAACGCGCCACCCGGTGATCCGGAGGCGAGGTGGAACGCGACCGCGCCGAGCAGCGCGTCGCGGGAGCGGAATTAGTTGGCGGCGGTGCCGTCGGCACCCCCGCCTCGGCGTCGACCGCCCGGTGCGGGGCCCCGGCCGACTCCCCGGCAACGAGGCGTCCGATCGCCGCCAGACCCGGGAGCCGTCCGACGACCAAGATCGTTGGCATGACGACATTGAACGGAAGAGCTGCCCTGGTCACCGGCGGCGCCCGGGGCATCGGCGCCGCCATCGCCCTGCGCCTGGCACAGGAAGGTGCCGACGTGGCGATCACGTACGAGAACTCGACCGACCGGGCGGCGGTGGTGGCGAAGCAGATCGAGGCGCTCGGCCGGCGGGCGTCGGCGATCCGGGCGGACAGCGCGGACCCCGTCGCCGTCCGCGACGCGGTCGACCGGGCAGCCACGGAACTGGGTCGCCTCGACATCCTGGTCAACAACGCCGGGGTGTTCCTGGTCGGCCAGGTGACGGAACTCAACGACGACGAGGTGGAGCGGACGCTCGCGGTGAACGTCCGTGCGCCGTTCCTCGCCGCGCAGGCCGCCGTGCGGCACCTGACCGACGGCGGCCGGATCATCAGCATCGGCAGCAACGTCGGGGAGCGGGCGGTCTTCCCCGGCCTGTCTCTCTATTCGATGAGCAAGACGGCGCTGGTCGGACTGACCCGGGGCCTCGCCCGGGAACTCGGCCCGCGCGGGATCACGGCCAACCTGGTCAACCCGGGGCCGACGGACACCGACGCCAACCCGGCGGACGGCCCGAACGCCGCGACCATCGCCGGCTTCACCGCCCTCGGCCGTTTCGCCACCCCGGCTGACATCGCCGCCACCGTGGCGCACCTCGCCGGCCCCGAGGCCGGCTACGTCACCGGCGCGGTGGTCAACGTGGACGGCGGCTTCACCAGCTGACCGGCCCCCGGGCGCGACGGGAACCGGTTTCCGTCGCGCCCGGGTCTCGCCTCGCGTCGGGCCGGGCCGGCGGTGGACCCCGCGGCACCAGCCGGATCACGGCTGCGCCGAGTCCGGGCGCCATCCGGAGTCAGCCGGGCGGCGAGACCGGGTGGGTGAGGAACGGCAGCACGGCGGCGGGCAGCGCCGGCGAGACCACGATGTCGTGGTGGGTGAGCCCCGGCAGCACGGCGAGCCGGGAGGCCGGGCGGTCGGTGCCGTCCGGGCCGGCATCCCGGTGGCCGCCGCCGAGCAGCCCGAAGAACTCCACCATGTGCGCGGTGCGGACCGAGTCGGCGTCGGCGAAGACCAGCAGGGTTGGCACGGCGAGGGCGGCCACCTCCGCCGACCAGTCGTAGTCACGGCGCAGCAGTTCGCCGGTCTTCGCCCAGAGCCGCGACCAGTCCCCGGGTAGGGGCGCGACGCCGGTGTAGAGCTCGTGCGGCGGAGTGCCGCGCATCCGCTCGCCCGCCTCCTCGTCGGGCTCGGGCATGCCCGCCAGCACCTCCGGATACCAGCCCTGCCGCCGGCACGGCGCGGAGACGACGACCAGCCGGCGCACCAGCGCCGGGTGCTGGATCGCGGTCCGCAACGCCACGCCGCCGCCGAGCGAGTAGCCCATCACGTCCGCCTCGGTCAGGCCGAGGTGGCCGATCAGCGCCGCGACGTCGTCGGCCATCGACTCGTGGCGCAGCGGACGGTCGACGTCGGCGGTGCGGCCGTGGCCCTGAAGGTCGACCGCGACCACCCGACGACGCGCGGCCAGCGTCGGCAGGAGCGGCGCGAACGTCTCCACCGATCCGAAGCCGCCGTGCAGCAACAGCAGCGGGCGGCCGGCACCGCGCTCCTCGTGCCACAGGCGCAGCCCGTCGACCTCCGCGTAGCTCACCGCCCCATCCAACCCCGGCCGTACGCGGCACGTGGGCCATCGGCCGTACGCGGCGCGCGTCGTCGTCCGCAGTTCCGGGGCGACGGGTGCCCCGTCGCGCGGCCCTCGTGAGCTACAGCCGCTTGCGCATCTGGATGGCGGTCGCCTCGAAGCCCAGCTGCTCGTAGAGCGCCCGCGCGGGGAGGTTGAAGCCGAAGACGCTCAGGCCGATCGAGACGACTCCCCACTCCCGGCACCGCTTCTCGACGGCCTGGATCATGGCCCGCCCGTAGCCCTTGCGCCGCAGGTCCGGCCGCACCTCGAAGTCGTAGCCGAAGGCGTGCGGGCCGTCCGACTTCTGTTCGACGTGCAGCCACAGCATGCCGACCTCGTCGGCACCGTCGTAGGCCGTCCAGAGATGGTGACCCGGCGTCGTCAGGCCGTCGGGCAGGAGCTTCGCGTACTCCTCCTGCGCCTTCTGCTGTGCCTCCGGCACCGGCATCGCGCCGGACTCGGCGATGTGCCGCGCGTAGCTCGATTCCGCCCGCTGCCGGTACCGGAGGTACTGCTCGTCGGTCATCGGCTCCAGTCTCAGCGTCACCCCGACACGGTATTTCAGCCGCTCGGGCCGGGCCGCCCGGAGAGGAGAAAACGGACATCGCGCGCCGTGGGTCACCGCTGCCCGTCAGGCGTGGCGGAACCGTCCCGGCTATCCCGGGCGGACGCACGGGTCGGTGACCGGGTGGGTCGGGCTCTGCGCCGTACGGCCATCCGTCGTGGTCGCCCGCACCGACCAGGTCAGCGCCGACGCGCGCAACTGCCCGACGGTCGCCCGCGCCGCCGATCCGTCCACCGTCAGGGCCCGCGCCGACGTCCTGCCCCCGGCGGGTGTCCAGCGAACCTCGGCGGCGACGAGCGTGGCACTGCCGGCGGCCCGCACCACGAGGCTGTACGTCTCCGAGCCGCACCGCACGTGAGCGGTGGCGGTGACCGTGAACGGCGCGGCGACCTGCGGTGCGCCGGTCGGCCGGGGCGCGGTCGGAGACCTGGTCGGCGCCGGAGGCCTGGTCGGCGCCGGAGGCCTGGTCGGTGCCGGTGCGCCGCCACCGGGTGCGACCTCGGGCGCCTCGGTCCGGGCGGCCCCGTCGCCGTCCGCCGGCACGACCGCGGTCCCGGACGTCGCGCCGGCGGCGCCGGCCGGCGGCGGCTCGGCAGCCCGCGGGTCACCTCCCGTGGCCGTGACGGACGCCGGCGCGGAGGCGGGCGCCACCGGACCACCGACCGGTGAGCCGAAGGTCTCGGACATCGGTTGGCCGGAGGCGTTCCGCGCGGTCGGGCGCCCGGGTGCCAGTGCCCAGGTGCCGAGCGCGGCGAGGAGGACCAGCAGAGCCGCCGTCGCGGCCAGCCGCCGCCGGCGCCGCTCGCGGTTCGCCCGCGAGGTCGTCCGCACGGCGTGCGCCGCACCGCGCGCCACCGCCACACCGTCGCGGACCACCGCCGGACCATCCGGAGTGACCGCCACACCGTCGCGGACCACCGCCGCGTTGTCCGGGACCACCGCCGCATTGTCCGGAGCGACCGCCGCACCGTCCGGGACCACCGCCCCGTCGGCCGTGGGTGCGGGCCCCTCGACCGGTCCGTCCGCCGGCCCGGCGGGCCCCGACGCGGCTGGTTCGCCGGCCACCGGCGGCTCGTCGGTGGCGGGGGCGGCCGTGTCCGCACCCGCCGGATCGACTCCCGCGCCGGCCACCGGGTCGGCCAGGACGTCGGCCGCGCAGGTCTCGGCCAGTCGCGGCCACACCGTGTCGGCGACGACCAGGAAGGCCGGTGCCGTGTACGCCGACAGCAGCGCGGCCGGGCTGAGCTGTTCCCGCCGGAGCAGCCCGCACACCGCACAGCCCTCGATGTGCCGCGAGACCCGCTTGCGCAGGGTCGGGGTGAGCCGGCCCTGCCAGCCGTCGAGCAGTCCGGCGAGGGTCGGGCAGTCCCGGGCTCCGGTGCGGGCCACCAGCAGCGCCCCCAGCGCCCGTTCGAGCTGCTGGCGGGCGCGCGACAGGCGGGCGTGCGCGTGGTTCGCGGGCACCCCGAGGGCCGCGCCGATGTCGGCGGACGACAGGTCGTGGCGGATGGCCAGGTGGACCACCTCACGGTCGCCCGGGTTCAGCGCGGCGACCGCGGTGTGCACCAGGTCGCGTACCTGCGCGGCGTTGACGCCCGTGCCCGGGTCGGCGATGTCGGCCACCGGCTCGCCGGCCTCCTCCAGCGGCAGGGAGCGGGACCGCTCCCGCAGCTGCCGAAGGCACTCGTTGCGCACGATCGCGTACAGCCAGGAGCGCAGCCGGTCGGGCTCGCGGAGCTGGCCGATGCGCTGGCTGGCGGTGAGGAACGCGTCGTGGACGGCGTCCGCGGCGGCCTCCGGCTCGCGCAGCATGGTCCGGGCGTACGTGTACAGGCGATCGGCGTACCGCCGGTACATGCCCTCCAGCCCGGCCCGCTCGCCGCGGCGCACCGCCTCGACCAGTGCGGTGTCGTCCCGTGCCGCCGTGTCCATCCGTCTCCCTCGCTGCTCGTCGACGGGTCCAGTAGAACCGCGGATTTTTTTCTTCGGGTCTTTCTGTTGGCATCCCGACCCGACCGCGCTCCTACCGGTGTCGGCAATACCGAACAGCTCCGAGAAAGGTAGAGACATCATGCGAGAGGGATCGAACCGCACCCGGTGGACGCGTCGGACGGCCACCGTGGGGGGAGCCACGCTGAGCGCGCTCGTACTCGGCCAGCTGGCCCTCGCCGGGCCGGTGGCGGCGGTGCCCGGCCTGAGCGTCAAGACGACGACCGGCCCCAGCAACAGCAGCGCGAAGACGCAGAACACGGCCTGCCCGGCCGGCACCAAGGTCATCGGCGGCGGTGGCGCGATCACCGGCTCCGGCCTCGGGCAGGTCGGCATGGACATCATGCGCCCGCTGATCGGCGGGGACGCGTACTCGGTGACCGGCCGGGAGGACGAGAACGGCGTCGGCGGCAACTGGGCGGTCACGGCGAACGCGATCTGCGCCACGCCGCCCCCGGGCCTGGTGATGGTGTCCGGCAGTTCGGCGCCCAGCTTCGGCACGTCGAACTGGTTCGAGAAGTCCTGCCCGGTCGGGAAGCACGCCATCGGGGTCGGTGGCGCGGTCGTCGGGGCGGCGAACAGCGAGGTCGTCCTGGAGGACCTGCGCATCCACCAGAACAGCGTCGTGGTGGCGGGTGCCGAGGACGGCACCGGCTTCGCCGGCACGTGGTGGCTGGACGCCGTCGCGATCTGCGCCGACCCGCTGCCCGGCGAGCAGCGCGTGATCGACGACAGCGTCTACAGCTCCGCCGCCACCCAGTCGATCACGGCCACCTGCCCGGCCGGCACGCGGGTGCACGGGGTGGGCGGCGAGATCCTCGGCGGCGACGGGCAGGTGCGCCTGACCCAGATGCGGGCCACCACCTCGACCGTCGTCACCGTCTCCGCCGCCGAGGACGAGGACGGCTTCAGCGGCAACTGGAAGGTGCGCGCGTACGCCGTCTGCGCGAGCTGACCCACGGTGTCCCCGGGTCCCGCGCCGGACGTCCGGCGCGGGACCCGCAGGTCGCCGCGCCCCGGCACACGGGGCGACGGACGAGCGGCGGCGGGCCGCCGGCGCCGCGGGCGCAGGCGTGTGCGGTGCCGGACTAATCGGTTGGCACCGCACCGCCGCACCGCACTACCGTGCCGGTCGTGCCCATCCACGATGACGAGGTCCGGCCCACCGTCGGTCAGGTGCGCCGCCTGGTGGCGGCCCAGTGCCCGCCGTGGGCGGATCTTCCCGTGACGCCCCTGGCCGACGAGCTGGAGGGCACCGACCACGTGCTGTTCCGGATCGGCGACGACCTCGTCGCCCGGATGCCCAAGATCGCCTCGGCGGTCGACCAGGCCGATTCCGATGCCCGGTGGCTGCCCGTGCTGGCACCCCACCTGCCGGTACGAATCCCCGTCCCGCTGCACGTCGGCGAGCCGGGCGAGGGCTACCCGTGGCGGTGGACGGTGGTGGCGTGGATCCCGGGCGAGACACCGCCCCGGCTCGGCTGCGACGACGTGACCCTGGCCCGCGACGTGGCGGCCTTCGTCCACGCCCTGCACCGGGTGGATCCCGCCGGGGGCCCGGTCAAGCCACCGGGTTCCCGCGGGTCCGCCCTGCGCCACGTCGACGCGGCCGTCCGCCGGGTGCTGCCGCGCCTCGCCGAGCACGACGACGGCTTCGACGTGGCCGCGGCCGAGGCCGCCTGGGACGTCTGCCTGGCCGCTCCCGACTGGGACCGCGCCCCCGTGTGGATCCACGGCGACCTGCAGCCCGGCAACCTGATCACCGACACCGGCCGGCTGGCCGCCGTCGTCGACTTCGGGGCACTCGGTGTCGGCGATCCGGCACCGGACGTGGCACCGGCGCTCTGGACCTTCACCGGCGCGGCTCGGGACGCGTACCGGAAGGCGATCGGCTACGACGACGCCACCTGGCAGCGCGCCTGCGGCTGGGCCCTCGCACCGTCGCTGACCGGCGTCGACTACTACCGGCACACCTTTCCCCGGATGGCGGAGCACGGCCGCCGGATGGTCCGCGCGGTGATCGCCGAGCTGGCATGAGCGCCGCTGCCGACCGGGTGCCGCCGCGTCCGGGGTGGTGATGGTGGACGCGGCAGGTTGCGAACCTGCGGCCCCTCGCTCGGAGGAACTGCGCGCTCCGTCCGGTGGCGTCCGCAGCCTCGGGCGCTCGTCCCTGCGCCGCCGCCGTCGACTGTCATGGTCCGGCTCGTTGCTGTCGCCTTCGTGGTCGCGTCAGAGGTCTGACCACATCCCGCCACAGCATGCCCACCATCGCCTGCCGACGAGTCATCTCACGCGGCATCAACCCGCCCGCGTACAGCATCGTCAACCCCGCAAACGCGAGAACCACAGCGGGAAGCATCACGAGCGCCACGCAGACAGCCAGCGTCGCTGTCAGCAGCGGAGCCTCGACAAGCGTTGACGCCCCAGCCAGGCCGCCCAACACCAGCGCGACCGGGTGGCAGCGGAAGGCCCACACGAGCAACCGGTACCCCCGGCTACGCCGCAGGGGCAAGGCCTTCCTGTCGATCACGCCTGCCCACTTTCCTGCCGAACACGGCTTGACGATCAGTATGCGGGGGTGCGGAATTTGGCGTACAGGTCGACTCGTCCGTCGCCCACCAGGTCAGCCCGCCGGTCGCCTTGGTCAGCGTTCGACGACCCGGACGGCCCAGCGGCCCGTTCAGGGCCGCCTTGAAGGCGTACAGAGAGTTCGAAGCAGCCGGTTGTCCGGCTCCGGATGACGGGTCACACCGTGGCTCCACTCGATGGTGACACTCTGCGCGGGCCGGGATCGCTATCGTGCGACGGTGACCGCTAGTGCTCAGCGTCCCTTGCTCTTTCTCGACGTGGATGGGCCACTGATCCCGATTGGTGGGCCGCCGCAGGACTCCGTAGGGCGTGCAGCAAGGGCCGAAGCCACCGGCCACTGGGACGAGATATCCAACCCCCTCCTGTCGAGGCTCAATCCGATGCACGGCAAGCGGCTCGACATGCTCGGGTGCGAGCTGGTCTGGGCCACCACGTGGATGGCTGACGCGAACGAGGACGTGGCACCGCGAATCGGCTTACCAGAACTGCCAGTCGTCGACTGGCCGGAGGAGGATGAAGAGCAACCGACCCGGAGGCTGCACTGGAAGACCAAGGCCCTGGTCGCCTGGGCAGCCGGACGTCCCTTCGTGTGGGTCGACGATGAGATCAGCGACGTTGACCGGACCTGGGTAGCCGCCAACCATCCCGGACGCGCACTTCTCCACCGCGTTGACCCACGGGTTGGACTTTCCGATCCCGACTTTGCCGCCATCGAGCGGTGGCTTGCCACACACGCCCTGTCCGACCAGGAGATCGTCTAGCCGGATGTGTCACCCGACATTTGACATCGATCGGTGGTGATGGTGGGCGCGGCAGGTTTCGAACCTGCGACCCCTCGCTTGTAAGGCGAGTGCTCTCCCGCTGAGCTACGCGCCCGGAACGCCCGTACGGCGGGCCGGAGGGTGGCAAGCTTACCCTGCCCTCCACCGGCCCGGTCGTACGGCGTGCCCGGTTGTCAGGCCGCGGCGGCGTCGGCGAGGGCCTTGCGCCAGCCCTGCTGGTCGCGTGCCTCACCAGGCATGTTCATCTCGGCGAAGCGGACCACGCCCGCCTTGTCGATCACGAAGGTGCCCCGGTTGGCGATGCCGGCGACGTCGTTGAAGACGCCGTACGACTGGGCGACCGCCCCGTGCGGCCAGAAGTCGGCCAGCAGCGGGAACTGGTAGCCCTCCTTGTCGGCCCAGATCTTGTGGGCGTAGACCGAGTCGACGCTGACGGTCAGCACCTGGACGTCGTCGTTGACGTAGTCGTTGAGGTTATCCCGCACCTCGCACAGCTCACCCTGGCAGATCCCGGTGAAGGCGAGCGGGTAGAAGACCAGCAGCACGGTGCGCTTGCCACGGAAGTCCGAGAGCCGGACCTCCTGGTTGTTCTGGTCCTTGAGCACGAAGTCCGGCGCCTCGGCGCCAACCTCGATCGGCATGCGAGCTCCTCAGGATGGGGTCGGATGGGCAACAGCCTGCCACACCCGGCAGCGGGCGCCGCCGGGTGATCGCCGACGACGGCCTACTTCTTGCCCTTGGCCCCGCGGCGCAGGACGAGGCGGGCGCCGCTCCAGTCCCGGCCGGCGTTGACGGTGGAGGTCTGCTGGAGGCCGGCGGTGGGCGCGGACTCGGCGACCTCGCTCGGCTCGACGTGCCCCTCGCGCCCCGCCTTGGGCGTGAGCAGCCACACGACACCGTTGTCGGCCAGCGGGCCGAGGGCGTCGACGAGAAGCTCGAAGAGATCACCGTCGCCGTCCCGGTACCAGACCAGCACCGCGTCGACCACCTCGTCGGTGTCCTCGTCGACCAGCTCTCCACAGCGGTCGGTCAGGGCGTCCCGGAGATCCTGGTCGACGTCGTCGTCGTACCCCATCTCCATGACGACCATCCCCGGTTCGATCCCGAACCGGTCCGCCAGGCTGCGTACCCCGTCGGCGGCCTGACCAGCGGTCGCGCTCACTGTCGCGTGCCTCCTCATCTCATCCCTGCCCGCGGCGTCGCGTCGACGCCGTCAGGCAAAGTCCACACAGTTGTGGCTCCCCGCGCAAGTGGCGCACCGGGTGGAACGGAATTTACCGTGCCAGAAGCGTGCGGGCACCCTGGGTAATTGCTTCCTCGGAGACCAGAACGTGACGGGCCGCCGGGCCTAATGGTACAAACGAGTCAACTCCGGCCACTCGCCGCGCCGCTCCGACATATCCGGCATCCACGAGGGCCGCGATGACCCCCTCGCCGACCCCGCCGGAGCGGCGGGTCTCGTCCACGACCAGCACCCGGCCGGTCGCCGCCGCCTCCCGGATGACGTCGGCCACCGGCAGCGGGGACAGCCAGCGCAGGTCCACTACCCGGGTGCCGATCCCCTCGTCGGCGAGGGTCGCCGCCGCGCGCAGCGACATCGGCACCCCGTTACCGAAGGTGATGATCGTGACGTCCTCGGCGGAGCCGACGCCGTAGACGCGGGCCCGCCCGATCGGCACGTGCCCGCCGGTCCACGCGCCGGGCTCCGCGTAGTGGGCCAGCCACTCGCCGTCGCCGTCGGCGTACAGGTCGCGGGTGTGGTAGAGCGCGATCGGCTCCAGGAAGACGCAGACACTGCCGTCCACCGCCGCGCTGGCCAGGCAGGTGCGCAGCATCGGCGCGGCGTCGTCCGGCCGCGCCGGGACCGCGATCACCAGGCCCGGCACGTCCCGGAGTACGGCCACCGAGTTGTCGTTGTGGAAGTGCCCGCCGAAGCCCTCCTGGTACGCCAGGCCGGCCACCCGCACCACCATCGGGTTGCGGAAGGCCCCCTGCGAGAAGAACTGCATCGTGGCGGCCTCGCCGCGCAGCTGGTCCTCGGCGTTGTGCAGGTACGCCAGGTACTGGATCTCGGGCACGGGCAGCATCCCGGCCAGCCCGGCGCCGAGCCCCAGCCCGAGGATCGAGGTCTCGTCGAGCAGCGTGTCGAAGACCCGGGCCGCGCCGAAGCGGTCCCGCAGCCCCTTGGTCACCCCGTAGACGCCGCCCTTGACGCCGACGTCCTCGCCGAACACGGCCATCTGGGGGTGGTCGAGCATGCCGTCGGCGAGCGCGGCGTTGATGCTCTGCGCCAGCGTCAGCGGGCCGGTCAACTCGGGCGGCCTGCCACCGAACGCCGCCGCCCGGGCGGCGGCGCCGGGGCCTGCCGCGCGGGCCGCCGCGTCGGCCACCGCCCGGGATACCCGCACCGGCCGGCGGGGGGCCAGCGGGGCCACCACCTCCGCGGGCGCGCTGAGCTTCGGCTCGTCCAGCACCTCCTCGGCGATCCGGCGCACCTGCCAGCCGATCTCGTCGTAGCGGGCGAGCAGTTCCTCGCCGGTGGCGACCCCGGCCCCGACCAGCAGCCGCGCGGTGCCGGCCAGCGGGTCGCGGTCCAGGTCGGCGGCGATCTCCTCGGCGCTGCGGTAGGCGGTCTCGGCGTCCGCGCCGGCGTGTCCCATCAGCCGCACGGTCGACAGGTGGAGCACGGCGGGGCGCCGGTGCCGGCGCACCCAGGCCGCCGCCTCGGTCGCGACCTCGTACGCCCGCACCAGGTCGTCGCCGTCCGCCGCGAAGTAGCGGACCCCGGGCTTGGAGCGCAGCGTGGTCTCCACCCACCCCCTCGGGGAGCGGACGCTGATGCCGAGCCCGTTGTCCTCGCAGACGAAGAGCACCGGGATGCGCAGGCCGGTGTGGTCGTACCAGCCGGCGGTGTTGAACGCGGCGGTGGCGCTGGCGTGGTTGACCGAGGCGTCGCCGAACGAGCAGACCACGATGGCGTCCGGCGGCCAGGACGCCTGCTCGGCGCCCCCACCGCTGCCGACCCGCACCCCGTCGCGCCGGCCGGAGGTCTCGAGCCGGCGGAGCCGCTCCACCGCCAGCCCCATCCCGACGGCGCGGGGCAGGTGCGAGGCGATGGTGGAGGTGGTCGGGACGACGGCCAGGTCGGCCCGGCCGAAGACCTTGTGCCGCCCGCCGGCGACCGGTTCGAGGCTGGAGGTCACCATGCCCCGCAGCACGTCGCGGGCCGCCTCGGCGTACGCCGGAGCGAGCGGCCGGTCCGCGACGGACCCGGCGCCGCCGGTGGGCTCGTCCGGGTCGGCGGCGTCCGGCCGGGAGCCGTCGCCGGTCCCGGTCGGGTCGGCCTCGACGGGCCCGTCGGCCGCGGCCGGCTGCCCGCCCTGCTCGGCCTCGGGGCGCTCGGCCGGCGCCGGCCGGTCAACCTGGGCGGCGCGGACGCAGTAGAAGGCACCCGAGCGGTAGTGCAGCAGCGCCGGGTCGGTCGCGCGCAGCGCGGCGGCGACCGCGGCGTTCCCCTCGTGGCCGGCGGAACCGATCGTGTAGAAGCCCTCGCCGAAGCTGCGCAGCCACCGGCCGGCCAGGTCGAGCTGGCGGCTGGTGGCCTGGGCGTCGAAGAGGTCGAGCGCCCGCGCGCCGGTCAACGTCGTGTCGTCGGTGACCGGCCGTGCCGGGTCACGCCGCTGCGGCGGGGTGGCCAGCGCGGCCAGCGTCTCCCGGAACCGGTCGTCGAGATCTTGCGGGGTGGTCACGTCGGACAGCATTACCGACGAGCGGCCTGCGCGCCCACTCGGACACGTTCGACGCGGCGTGGGTCAGTCGTCGCCGCACTGTTCGGGGCAGCCGCCGTCGGAGACCTTCCAGACCAGCTCGCGCAGGGTCGCCAGCTCCCGCACGGTGAGCCCGGCGAGCAGCCGGGAGTCCGACATGACCTGGTGCACCCGGGCCCGCACCTGCCGCCCCGGCCCGGTCACCACCAGCGTCTTCTGCCGCCGGTCGGCGGGGTCGGTGCGCCGCTCGACCAGCCCGGCCCGCTCCAGCTTGTCGACCAGGGCGGTCACGTTGGAGCGGTCGCAGCCGAGCCCCTCGGCGAGGTCACGGGCCGGCAGCGGCCGGTCCGGGTCCAGCTCGTGCAGCGCCCGGGCGGTCGCGGGGGTCAGCCCCAGCTCGGCGATCTCCACGTCCTGGTGGTGGCGCAGCGCGGCGGCGAGGTGCGTGATGCGGCGCACCACGTCGCCGGCCAGCGCCGCGCGGTCGGCGGGCTCCGGCGGGGTGGAGGGGACGGTGTGCTGCGCCATGCCTCACATCCTACTTGCGGTCAATAGTTGAATACCTCTACCGTTTAGCAGCTCACGCAAATCGCGTCGAGCGCCGAACGGAGGAACCACCATGTCCGACTTCTCGGTCCTCGCCATCTCCGGCAGCCTGCGCGACGCGTCGTACAACACCGCGCTGATCCGGGCCGCGCAGCGCCTCGCACCCGAGCGGCTGACCATCGAGCGGTACGAGGGCCTCGGCGCCATCCCGCCCTTCAACGAGGACGTCGAGGCCGAGCCGCCGGCGTCAGTGGTCGACCTACGGCAGCGGATCGCGGCGGCCGACGCGCTGCTCATCGCCACCCCGGAGTACAACTACGGGGTGCCCGGGGTGCTGAAGAACGCCCTCGACTGGGCGTCCCGGCCGAGCTTCCCGATCACCTCCTGGGTGTCACCGCTGGCGCACAAGCCGGTGGCCATCATGGGCGCGGCGCCGACCGGGATGGGCACCGTCCGGGCCCAGCTCCAGCTCCGGCAGCTGTTCCTGTGGACCGACTCCGCCGTGCTCAGCAAGCCGGAGATCATCGTGACCAACGCGCACGAGAAGATCGCGCCGGACGGCACCGTCAAGGACGAGACCACGCAGGCGCTGCTGAGCGGCCTGCTCGACGCCCTGACCACCAGGATCCGCGTGGCCCGACTCGCGCTCGCCACCGCCTGACCCCCGAGTGGCCGGCTCGATCGTGGGGTCGGCGGCGCGACGCCCCGCTGGGGCGCCGGCGCGACCGACGCCGCCACCCCACGATCGTCGAAGGGTCACATCGTCTCCAACTCGCGGCCCTTCGTCTCCGGGACGGCGCGCGCCACGAAGACGAGAGCCAGCACCGCGAAGGCGGTGTAGACGCCGTACGCGAGCGTGAGCCCGACCTCGGCGATGGCGGGAAAACTGACGGTCACCAACCAGTTCGCGGTCCACTGGACGGTTCCGGCGACGGCGATGGCGGCGGCGCGGATCCGGTTGTTGAACATCTCGCCGAGCAGCACCCAGAGCACCGGACCCCAGCTCGCGGCGAAGGACACGACGTAGAGGTTGGCGGTGACGAGGGCGATCACGCCCACGGTCGGCGGCAGGCTGACGTTCTCCCCCGACCCCGTGGCGCGGCTGAAGCACCAGGCGAGGACGGCGAGGGTGAGCACCATGCCCCCGGCGCCGACGGCCAGCAACGGCTTGCGGCCGACCCGGTCGACGAGCGCGATCGCGACGAGCGTGGCGAGGATGTTCGTGCCGCTGGTGATCACGCTCGTGACCAGCGCGTCCCGTTCCTCGAAGCCGACGGCCCGCCACAGCGTGGTGGAGTAGTAGAAGACCACGTTGATGCCGACCAGCTGCTGCAACGCCCCCAGGACGATGCCGACCCAGACGATCGGCAGCAGGCCCAGACGCCGCCCGGCGGGGTCGCCGCGTAGCTGCAACAGCCGCGTTCCCCGCCCGCCTCCGGCGAGCGACCGGTCGATCTCCCCCACCCGCACCCCGTCGCCGACGTACCGGCCGAGCACCGCGCGCGCCTCGTCGTAGCGCCTGCGGCGCACGAGGTAGCGGGGCGACTCGGGGATCCGCAGCGCGACCACCCCGTAGACCACCGCGGGAACCGCGGCCGAGGCGAACATCCAGCGCCACGCCGCACCGCCCCACGGCTCCTGCGCACCGGCGCCGCCGGCCAGGGTGGCCAGGGCGTAGTCGACCACCAGCGCGACGAAGATGCCGGAGACGATGGCGAGCTGCTGCAGGGAACCGAGCCGTCCGCGCTGCTCGGCCGGCGCCACCTCGGCGATGTAGGCCGGAGCGATCACGCTCGCCGCGCCCACGGCCAGACCGCCGACGACCCGCCACGCGGTCAGGCTGACCGGTCCCACGGCGAGGGCCGCGCCGGCGCTGCTGACCGCGAAGAGGACCGCGGCGATCCGCATGACCCCCACCCGGCCGATCCGGTCGGCCAGCGGCCCGGCGAACCAGGCGCCCACGGCGCCACCGATCAGGGCCGAGGAGACCGCGGCCCCGAGCACCAGCGGGGAGAGGCCGAACTCGGCCTCGATGGCGTCCACCGCGCCGTTGATCACGGCCGTGTCGTAACCGAACAGGAAGCCGCCGATCGCCGCGGCCCCGGCCACCACGACGGCCGAACGGCGCTCCTCCGGGCGCGTGCCCGCCGGCGCCGCGCCCGGCTCGGCCTTCGACCCGTCATCGCCGGCGTCCATGCCGTCCATGCTGCATGAACAGGCGGTTCCGCCCGGCCCCAACGCGGATGTCGCGCGCCCGGACGCAGGGCGGTCAGCCGGGCAGGAACGAGAAGCGGACGCTGCGGGTGGGGTTGTCGCCGTTGGGGTCGACCAGGCAGATCGACTGCCAGGTGCCCAACGCCAGCCGGCCGCCGACGACCGGCAGCGTCGCGTACGGGGGGACGAACGCCGGCAGCACGTGGTCGCGCCCGTGGCCGGGCGAGCCGTGCCGGTGCCGCCACCGGTCGTCGGTGGGCAGCAGGTCGTCGAGCGCGGCGAGCAGGTCGTCGTCGGACCCCGAGCCCGTCTCGATGATCGCCAGCCCGGCCGTGGCGTGCGGCACGAAGACGTGCAGCAGACCGTCGCCCTGCCCGGAGACGAACCGCTCGGCCTCGGCGGTGATGTCCCGGACGGTCGGCCGGGCCCCGGTCTGGACCGTGATCACCTCACTGCGCATACGACGCATTCTGCCCGAGCGGGGCACCAACCGCCGCCGGAGTCCTCCCCCACCGGGCCGGCGCCCCGCCCGGCGGCCCCGCCGACCAGCCCGAGCCCGGGCGGCAGGGGGGCGGGGCACCCGGCCGCCCGGCTCGCACCGGGCGGCCGGTTGCGCAAAGTTACCGGCGGGTACCTGTGTCGCGCGTCGCGTCTCCGGGCGGTGGGCGTGACGGCGGGTGCCACCAGGAGGCAGGATGACGCTAGAGACCTATCCCACACAGAACCGAGGGAACGCCTGTGGCTACGGAACGCAAGCGCCCGGTGATCACCGCTGGTCTGCCGAGCCAGCTTCCGGACATCGACCCTGAAGAGACCGGCGAATGGGTCGAGTCGCTCGACGGTGTCATCGACGAGCGCGGGACCAAGCGCGCCCGCTACGTCATGCTGCGCCTGCTGGAGCGGGCCCGCGAGCGCCAGGTCGGGGTGCCGTCGCTGACCACCACCGACTACATCAACACCATCCCGCCGGAGCGCGAGCCGTGGTTCCCGGGCGACGAGCACGTGGAACGGCGGATCCGGGCGTACGTCCGGTGGAACGCGGCCATGCTGGTGCACCGGGCGCAGCGCCCCGAGATCGGCGTCGGCGGGCACATCTCCACCTTCGCCAGCTCGGCCTCGCTCTACGAGGTGGGCTTCAACCACTTCTTCCGCGGCAAGGACCACCCGGGCGGCGGCGACCACATCTTCTACCAGGGCCACGCCTCCCCCGGCATGTACGCGCGGGCGTTCCTGGAGGGGCGGCTGACCGAGCACCAGCTCGACGGGTTCCGCCAGGAGCTGTCGCACCCGGGCGGCGGCCTGCCGTCGTACCCGCACCCCCGGCTCATGCCGGACTTCTGGGAGTTCCCCACGGTGTCCATGGGCCTGGGCGGGCTGAACGCGATCTACCAGGCGCGGTTCAACCGCTACCTGCACCACCGGGGCATCAAGGACACCTCGGACCAGCACGTGTGGGCGTACCTGGGCGACGGCGAGATGGACGAGCCGGAGACGCTCGGCGCGATCGGCGTGGCCGCCCGCGAGGAGCTGGACAACCTCACCTTCGTGATCAACTGCAACCTCCAGCGGCTCGACGGGCCGGTGCGCGGCAACGGCAAGGTCATGCAGGAGCTGGAGGCGTTCTTCCGGGGCGCCGGCTGGAACGTCATCAAGGTGGTCTGGGGCCGGGAGTGGGACCCGCTGCTCGCCGCCGACACCGACGGCGCGCTGGTCAACCTCATGAACACCACGCCCGACGGTGACTACCAGACCTACAAGGCGGAGTCCGGGGCGTACGTCCGGGAGCACTTCTTCGGCCGCGACCAGCGGACCCGCAAGATGGTCGAGCACCTCAGCGACGACGAGATCTGGAACCTCAAGCGGGGCGGGCACGACTACCGCAAGCTCTACGCGGCCTACAAGGCGGCCATGGAGCACACCGGCCAGCCGACCGTGATCCTGGCCAAGACGATCAAGGGCTGGACGCTGGGCTCGCACTTCGAGGGCCGTAACGCCACCCACCAGATGAAGAAGCTGACGCTGGAGGACCTGAAGACCTTCCGCGACCGGCTCTACCTGGACATCCCGGACAAGGCGCTGGAGGACAACCCCTACCTGCCGCCGTACTACACGCCGGGCGAGAAGTCCGACGAGATCGCCTACCTCAAGGAGCGGCGCCAGCAGCTCGGCGGCTACCTGCCGTCGCGGCGGTCCGGTCAGAAGCGGCTGGCCATCCCCGGCCCGGAGCGCTTCGCCGACGTCAAGCGCGGCTCGGGCAAGCAGAAGGTGGCCACCACGATGGCCTTCGTCCGCCTGCTCAAGGACGTGATGAAGGACAAGGAGTTCGGCAAGCGCTGGGTGCCGATCATCCCGGACGAGGCCCGCACCTTCGGCATGGACTCGCTCTTCCCGACGCAGAAGATCTACTCGCCGCACGGCCAGCGGTACACCTCCGTCGACCGGGAGCTGTTCCTGTCGTACAAGGAGGCCGTCGGCGGGCAGATCCTGCACGAGGGGATCAACGAGGCCGGCTCGGTCGCCTCGTTCACGGCGGCGGGCTCGGCGTACGCCACCCACGACGAGCCGATGATCCCGATGTACATCTTCTACTCGATGTTCGGGTTCCAGCGCACCGCCGACGGGCTGTGGGCCGCCGCGGACCAGATGGCCCGGGGCTTCCTGCTCGGCGCCACCGCCGGCCGGACCACGCTCAACGGCGAGGGGCTCCAGCACGAGGACGGCCACTCGCTGCTGATCGCCGCCACCAACCCGGCGGTGGTCGCGTACGACCCGGCGTTCGCGTTCGAGATCGCGCACATCGTGGAGAACGGCCTGCACCGGATGTACGGCGAGGCGCAGGAGAACGTCTTCTACTACCTGACGATTTACAACGAGCCGATCCTCCAGCCGGCGGAGCCGGAGGGGGTGGACGTCGAGGGCGTGCTCAAGGGCATCTACCGCTACTCCCCCGCCCCGTCGGTGGGCGACGACGCGCCGAAGGCCAACGTGCTCGCCTCGGGCACCGGCATGCAGTGGGCGCTCAAGGCGCAGCAGCTGCTGGCCCAGGACTGGGGCGTGGCCGCCGACGTCTGGTCGGTGACCTCCTGGACGGAGCTGCGCCGGGACGCGGTGCAGTGCGAGGAGCACAACCTGCTCAACCCGGGCGCGGAGCAGCGGGTGCCCTACATCCAGCAGAAGCTGGCCGACGCCGAGGGCCCGAAGGTCGCGGTCAGCGACTGGATGCGCGCGGTGCCGGACCTGATCGCCCGCTGGGTGCCGGGTGACTACACGTCCCTCGGCACGGACGGGTTCGGCATGTCCGACACCCGGCACGCCCTGCGCCGGCACTTCCACGTCGACGCCGAGTCGGTGGTGGTCGCGACGCTGCGGCAGTTGGCCCTCCGCGGCACGGTGCCGGCGAGCGTGCCGGCCGAGGCGGCCAAGAAGTACGCCATCGAGGACGTCAACGCGGCCCCGGTCGGCGAGACCGGCGGCGACAGCTAGGACGTACGCACGAAGGGCCCGGCGCACCCGCGCCGGGCCCTTCGTCGTCGCCGGAGGAGCGAACCGGCGGTGGTCCGGAGTCCCTGGCGGGGACACCGGGCCACCGCCGTCGCGGGTGGCGCCAGGACGTGCCCGGCTCAGCCGACGGCGGCCAGATCGGTCAGCCGGGCGAGCGAGTCCTCCAGGTCGGCGCCGACCCTGCGCAGGCCGAGGCGCAGCAGGGCGGCCTTGACCGGACCGGCCGGCCAGCGCACGACGATGAGTCGCACGATCGTCCCGCCCTCCTCCTCGTCCGCGGTGAGCTGGACGTAGATCTCGGTGCGCGCCTCCGCCCGGGCACCGGCGCCCTTGGCGCGTTCGCGCCAGCCGATCAGAGTCGGCTCCTGGTAGGCGATCACCTCGGCCTCATGCGCCGCGCCACGTCCGGCCTGGACCAGTTGTCGGCGGCCGAAGCCCTCTCCCGAGAGCACCTCGGCCGCACGGACCCCCGCCAGCCAGGCCGGCAACTGCTCGGCCCGCTGCACGACGTCCCAGACCGCTTCCACTGGCGCCATCACGTGCGCACTGCGTTCCACGAGGATCATTTCCGTCTTTCCTCCAGTGAGGACATCCCACGATATCGGCACTCTATGCGCAAATTCGGACGTACCGGGACGGGTTTGGAAAAGACACGCCGAAATCCATTGCGCCGCGGCGACGCACGGCCTATGGCGCATCGACCGGCCGCGCCCTAAAGTCGCGAGCACGATTCACGTACGACGGGAGGGCGCATGTCGACCGCAGCGATGCCCGAGTTCCCCGCCGGATTCCGCTGGGGAGTGTCCACCTCCGCCTACCAGATCGAGGGCGGCGTCGACGAGAACGGGCGGGGAGCGTCCATCTGGGACACCTTCGCCCACACCCCCGGGCGGATCGCCGACGGCAGCACCGGCGACGTGGCCTGCGACCACTACCACCGGCACGCCGAGGACGTCGCGCTGCTGGCCGGGCTGGGCGTCTCGGCGTACCGCTTCTCGATCGCCTGGCCCCGGGTGCGGCCCAGCGGCGACGGCCCGGTCGACGCGCGCGGGCTGGACTTCTACGACCGGCTCGTCGACGACCTGCTCGCCCACGGCGTCGACCCGGTCGCCACGCTCTTCCACTGGGACCTGCCCCAGTGGGCCGAGGACGCGGGAGGCTGGCTCGCCCGGGACACCGCCCACCGCTTCGCCGAGTACGCCGACGCGACCGCCGCCCGGCTCGGCGACCGGGTGAAGCTCTGGATCACCCTGAACGAGCCGTTCATCCACATGAGCCTCGGCCACGGCACGGGCGAGCACGCCCCCGGCCGGACGCTGCTCTTCGACGCCTTCCCCGTGGCCCACCACCAGCTCCTCGGCCACGGTCTCGCCGTCGCCGCGCTGCGGGCGCGCACCACGAGCCCGGTCGCCATCGCCAACAACTACTCGCCCGTGCGGGCGGCCGGCGAGTGCGCCGCCGACCGGGCGGCCGTCGCGGCGTACGAGGCGCTGCACAACCGGCTCTTCACCGACCCGCTGTTCGGCCGCGGCTACCCCGCCGGGCTGGGCTTCGACACGGCCGTGGTGCGCGCCGGGGACCTCGACGTGATCGCCGCGCCGATCGACGTGCTGGGGGTCAACTACTACAACCCCACCGGCGTACGCGCCCCGCGGGAGGGCTCGCCGCTGCCGTTCGAGCTGGTGCCGCTGGACGGATACCCGCGCACCGCCTTCGACTGGCCGGTCGCCCCGGACGGGCTGCACGAGCTGCTCGGCTGGCTGCGCCGCACGTACGGCGACGACCTGCCGCCGATCCAGGTCACCGAGAGCGGCTGCGCGTACGACGACGCGCCCGACGCCGACGGCCGGGTGCACGACCCGGAGCGGATCGCCTACCTCGACGGGCACCTGCGCGCGGTCCACGCGGCGATGGCCGAGGGCGTCGACGTGACCGGCTACTTCGTCTGGTCGCTGCTGGACAACTGGGAGTGGGCGGAGGGCTTCACCAAGCGCTTCGGCCTCGTGCACGTCGACTTCGACACCCAGCTCCGCACGCCCAAGTCCTCGTACGCCTGGCTCCGTGACCTGATCGCCCGGCCGTGACCACCGCCGATCCGTCGCCCGCGTCGCCGCCGGCGGCGCTCGCCGAGCCGACGGTCCCGGTGCGGCGCGGCTGGATCGCGCTGGTCTTCGCGGCGAACCTCGGCGTCTGGATGGCGTTCTTCACGCCGATCCAGGTGCTGCTGCCGCAGCAGCTGGGGCGGATCGCGCCGGCCGACAAGGAGGCCGCGCTGGCCGTGGTCACCGGCCTCGGCGCGCTCGCCGCGGTGCTCGCCAACCCCCTCGCCGGGGCGCTGTCGGACCGGACCTGCCTGCGGCTGGCCGGGCGGGAGTTCGGCCGGCGGCACGTCTGGACCGCCGGCGGCGCGCTGCTCGGCGCGGCGGCCCTGGTGCTGCTGGCGCGGCAACGCACCGTCGCCGGGGTCGCGCTCGGCTGGGTCGCCGCGCAGGTCTGCTTCAACGCGATGCTGGCCAGCCTGACCGCCGCCGTGCCGGACCGGGTGCCGGTCGTCCAGCGCGGAGGCGTCTCCGGCTGGGTCGGCATCCCCCAGGCGCTGGGGCTGGTGCTCGGGGTGGTGCTGGTGACCGCCGTGGTGAGCGGCACCTCCGCCGGCTACCTGGCGATGGCGGCCGCGGTGCTGCTGCTCGCCCTGCCGTTCGCGCTGCTCACCGCCGACGATCCGCTGCCCCGCACGCACCGCCCGGCGCTGCGGTGGCGCGCACTGCTCGCGTCGATGTGGATCTCGCCGCGCCGCCACCCCGACTTCGGCTGGGCCTGGATCACCCGGTTCCTGGTGCAGCTCGGCAACGCGCTCGGCACGCTCTACCTGCTCTACTTTCTCACCGACGAGGTCCGCCACGTCGACCCCGAGGGCGGCCTGCTGGTGCTGATCCTGCTCTACACGGCCGGCCTGGCGGCCACCGCCGTGGTGGCCGGGCGGCTGTCGGACCGGTCCGGCCGGCGCAAGGTCTTCGTCATCGCCGCCGGCGGGATCATGGCGGTCGCCGCGCTGCTGCTGGCCGTCGCGCCGGTCTGGCCGGTGGCGGTGGTCGCCGCGCTGCTGCTCGGCGCCGGTTACGGCGTCTACCTGTCCGTGGACGCCGCGCTCATCACCCAGGTCCTGCCGGCCGCCGCCGACCGGGCCAAGGACCTCGGCGTGATCAACATCGCCAACTCCGCCCCGCAGGTGCTCGGTCCGGCGATCTCGGCCCCGCTCGTGGTCCACCTCGGCGGCTACCCGGCGCTCTACGCGGTCACCGCGGCGGTCACCGTGCTGGGCAGCGTGCTGGTGCTGAAGATCCGCTCGGTGCCCTGAGCCGCACCCCTGGCGGAATCCGGTCGCGGGCCGCCGTAGGCTGGAGGACGTGACGGTACGTGTGCGCTTCGCCCCCTCCCCGACCGGTATGTTCCACGTCGGCGGCGCCCGCTCGGCGCTCCAGAACTGGATCTACGCCAAGCAGCAGGGCGGGGTGTTCGTGCTCCGCATCGAGGACACCGACGCGGCACGCAACAAGCCGGAGTGGACCGAGGGCATCCTCTCCGCGCTGGACTGGATCGGCATCGAGCGCGGCAGCTACGAGGGCCCGCACTTCCAGTCGGAGTACGCGGGCGAGCACCGGGCCGCCGCCGCGCGGCTGCACGAGTCCGGCCGCGCCTACTACTGCGACTGCACCCGGGAGGCCGTGCAGGCCCGCACCGGCTCGCAGTACCAGGGCTACGACGGCTTCTGCCGGGATCGGGGCCTGCCGGCCGGCGAGGGACGCGCCCTGCGCTTCCGCACGCCGGACGAGGGCGAGACCGTCGTGGTCGACCTGATCCGCGGCGAGCCCACCTTCGAGAACAAGCTGATCGAGGACTTCGTCATCGCCCGGGGCGACGGCTCGCCGGTCTTCCTGCTGGCCAACGTGGTCGACGACATGACCATGGGGATCACCCACGTGATCCGAGCCGAGGAGCACCTGCCCAACACCCCCAAGCAGCAGCTGCTGTGGGACGCCCTCGGGGTCGAGCCGCCGATCTGGGCGCACGTGCCGGTGGTGGTCAACGAGAAGCGGCAGAAGCTCTCCAAGCGCCGCGACAAGGTGGCCCTGGAGGCGTACCGGGACGAGGGCTACCTGGCCGCGGCGATGCGCAACTACCTGATGCTGCTCGGCTGGGCGCCGTCGGGCGACCGGGAGATCGTCCCGTGGTCCGTGATCGAGGAGGAGTTCCGGCTGGCGGAGGTCAACCCGTCGCCGGCGTTCTTCGACGAGAAGAAGCTCCGGGCGTTCAACGGCGAGTACATCCGGGCGCTCGGAGTCGAGGAGTTCGTCGACGCCTGCCGGCCGTGGCTGACGGGCACCGGCACCATCGCCCCGCCGCCGTGGCAGCCGGAGGAGTTCGACGCGGACGCCTTCGCGGCCGTGGCCCCGCTGGCGCAGACGCGGATCGCGGTGCTCAGCGAGATCGTGCCGAACGTCGACTTCCTCTTCCTCGCCGCGCCGCTGACCGACGAGGCCGCCTGGGCCAAGGCGATGAAGGAGGGCGCGGCGGAGCTGCTGGACGCCGCCACGGCGGCGTTCGAGGCGCTGGAGTCGTGGGACGCGGAGACGCTGAAGTCGACGCTGGAGGCGGTCGGCGCCGAGCGCGGGCTCAAGCTCGGCAAGGCCCAGGCCCCGGTGCGCGTCGCGGTCACCGGCCGCACCGTCGGGCTGCCGCTGTTCGAGTCGCTGGAGGTGCTCGGCCGCGAGCGCACCCTGAGCCGGCTGCGCGCCGCCCGGGTCCGCCTGGTCTGAACCGTCACGGCCGACGCGCGCACCGCGCCGGCCCGGCGTACCCCGTCAGCGCCCGGACCGGTCGGTCCGGGCGCTGACCCGTCGGGGGCGCGGGTGGCGGTCAGCGGCGGGCGGAGCGGCGGCGCAGCAGCAGGCCGGCGGCGAGGGCGGCGAGGAGGAGCACGCCGCCGAGCGCCCACAGCCAGCCGCGCCCGGCCGCGTCGTCGCTCTCCTCCGCCGCCGGCACCGCGGCCTCCGGCGTGCCCGTGCCCGCCGGAGCGGGGGTGGCGGAGGACGGCCCGGCACCGGTCGACGGCGCCCCGGCCGAGGACGGCCCGGCGACGGACGGCGACGGCAGGGCCGAGGCCTGGGCGGTCGGCGGCTCGGCGGGGGTGCCGGTGGTCAGGGTGAACCGGACCTCACCGGAGACCGGGTGCCCGTCGCTGGACGCCACCCGGTAGCCGACGATGTAGAGCCCCGCCCGGCCCGGCTTGAACGGGACGCTCACCCGGGAGCCGGAGAAGGTCGGCGCGCCGCCCAGCGCGGCCACGTTGTCCGGTCCGGTCACTGTGATCTTCGTCGTACTCGGGTCCGCCTTCGCCAGGAAACGCAGCTCGATCCGGGCCGGCGCCTCGGCCAACCGCGCGCCGTCGCGCGGATCGCTGCCGGTCAGCGAGTTGTGGGCGGCCGCCGGCGCGGGCGGCAGCAACAACGACACACCGAGCGCCACGCCGAACACCACCGGCCAGGTACGCGCCACCCGTGAGAACCTGCCCCCCATGAACCCCTCCGTAAAGGTACGATCCGCCCGCTGATCCACGGCCACCGTCCATTGGTCGGGCCGGGATCACAGATAGTTCCAATTACTGTTTTACGAGCTGCAACCGATCGACGTTCTGCGCAGTCTTGAGGGTGGCACCCCCGGTACGGGTTGGGTCACCCTCGTCAGCCGACCAACGCGTGACCTGCAGCAAGCCACCCATCGAACGGGGCGAGGAGGCGGCGATGGTCCGAACGATGCGGCGGCTGGTCGCGGTGTTGGCGGGCGGGCTCGCGGCGGCGGTCCTGTCGCTCGGGCCGTCCGGGACGGCGACGGCGGCGCCGAAGCCCGCACCGGCCGGAGTGGAGATCACCGGGGAGGGGCTGGCGGAGCCGTTGCGGCTGCGCGCCGAGGCCCACCCGACGCACGTGGTGGCGATCATCGACCAGGTCAACTTCCTCGGCCGCACCGGGCAGGCCAAGGGCCCGAAGGCGGCCGACCTCGGTCCGAAGTACACCGTCGTGGTGTTCGCCGGCGACGTCGCGAAGCAGACGTACGACCTCTACCCGAAGGCGGTCGGCGGGCCGCGCGTCTTCCGCCCGGCCAAGCAGCCGGACGCCCGCAAGACCGCCGCGGGCTGGTTCCTCGGCCGGCTCAGCATGTCGGAGACCCTCCGCACGGCGGGCGTCCCGCTGGAGCGGCAGTTCGACACCGTCAGTGGCGGCGTCGGCGGCGGCGAACGGGTCATCCCGGAGGACGCCCTCAACCCGGCCAAGGACATCGACGAGGCGCTCGGCGAGTTGCAGCGGCTGCTGCTGCTCAACGTCGCGGTGGTGCTGGTCATCACGTCGGGACTCGCCGGGATCGCGCTGCTGGTCCGCCGCCGCACCCGCTGACCCCACCGCACCGGCCGGCCCCGGGGCCGGTCGCCGTGGCCCGGTCGCGGGCCGACGTCCCCGGTCGACGCGCCCGCACCCCGGCCGGGGGTCAGACCTCCAGGACGACCTTGCCGCGCACGTGCCCCGCCTCCACCATGCGCTGCGCGTCCGCCGCCTGCGCCAGCGGGAACGTCCGTGCCACGTGGACGGTCAGCCGGCCGGCGTCGACCAGCCCGGCGAGCGCGCCCAGGTCCACGGTCGACGGCTTGACGAACAGGTAGCTGCCGCCCAGCCGGGTGACGTGCTCCGGGTCGGCCGTCGAGATCAGCCGCGCGGGCCGGGCGATCAGCTCGGCCGAGACGTCGAGCGCGTCGCCGCCGAACAGGTCGAGCACCACGTCCACCCCGTCGGGCGCGACCGCGCGGACCCGGTCGGCCAGCCCGTCGCCGTACGCGACCGGCTCGGCGCCCAGCGACCGGACGAAGTCGTGGTTGGCCGCGCCGGCCGTGCCGATCACGCGGTCCGCGCCGAGCGCGCGGGCGACCTGCACCGCCAGGTGGCCCACCCCGCCGGACGCCCCGTGCACCAGCACCGTGTCACCGGCGCCGGTGCGCGCCGACTGGAGCGCCTGGTACGCCGTGAGACCCGCCAGGGGCAGGCCGCCCGCCTCGACCCAGGACGCCTGGACCGGCTTGCCCGCCAGCGCCCGCTCGGGCGCCGGGACGAGTTCGGCGTACGTGCCGTACTGGATGTGGTCGCGTCGGACGTAGCCGACGACCTCGTCGCCCACGGCGAACCCGGTCACCGCCGGC
Source organism: Micromonospora sp. URMC 107 (assembly GCF_051386315.1). Taxonomy (NCBI): domain Bacteria; kingdom Bacillati; phylum Actinomycetota; class Actinomycetes; order Micromonosporales; family Micromonosporaceae; genus Micromonospora; species Micromonospora sp. URMC 107. The sequence goes on along the minus strand of NZ_JBPQTK010000024.1, from coordinate 23,813 downwards.
CCGACCGCCTCGACCACCCCGGCCGCGTCCCAACCGGGAACGAGCGGGAAGTGACCGGGGATCGCACCGGCCAGGTGCCCCTCGCGCACCTTCCAGTCGACCGGGTTCACCCCGGCCGCCCGGACCCGCACGAGCACCGTGTCGGGGCCGACCGGCGGGTCGGGCAGGTCCCGGACGGTCAGCAGGTCGGCCGGGCCGTACGCGTCGATCGCGATCGCCTTCACACCGACCACGCTAGTGGCCGGGCGGCGTCCCCGTGGTCAGCACCAGCGACGTGGCGGCCGCTCGCGGCGGGTGCCGCGCTGCCGGGGGCGGACCGGGCCGTGCCGGTGCGCCCCGGCCCAGCCGGGCAGGTCGCTGCGGCAGCCGTGGGCCGCCGCGGGCTCGGGCTCGCCGCTCGGAGCCGGCTCGGCCACGCGCTGCCGGGGCACCGTGACGTCCTCGTCGGGGCGCTCGCACGCGCGGGCCGGGTGCTCCGGCGAGTGGGCCGGGAACCCGCCGGGCAGCCGGCGGTGCTTGGCTGCCGCCTGCTGCTCGTGGTGGCCCGGCCGGCAGGGCTCGCCCTGGGCGCAGCCGTGCTCGGCCTCCCCGTGCGCCATCCCGGTCTCCTCACGCTCTCGCCCCGCCCGCCGGGGTCGCTCCGGCGGGCCCTGTCACCGTACTGGCCGGCACCGACGCCCCGTACAGCCGCACCCGCCTCCCCCACCGGCAGCAGGCAACCGGAAGGGCGCCCGGGCGCGGAGGCGGGCCGCCCGGCGCCCAGGCGCAGGTCGGGGCATGTCAGGCTGGGGCGGTGAGCGAGCCGGGCGGGACGGAACTGTCGGCCACGCTGCGCCGGATCGAGCGGGCGGCGGGGGCGCTGGCCAGCGCCAGCGTGGCCCGGATGGACGAGACCCAGCCCTGGTTCCGCGGCCTGCCGCCCGACCACCGCTCCTGGGTGATGCTGGTGGCCCAGGCCGGCGCCCGGTCGCTGGTGCAGTGGCTGCGTGACGGCGGCGGCACGGCGGACAGCACCCAGGAGGTCTCGGACGAGGTCTTCGCCACCGCGCCGCAGGCGCTCGCCCGCTCGATCAGCCTCCAACAGACCGTCGCGCTGGTGAAGGTGATGATCGACGTCGTCGAGGAGCAGGTCTCGCACCTGGCGGCGGAGGGCGAGGAGCAGCAGTTGCGCGAGGCGGTGCTGCGCTTCTCCCGGGAGATCGCCTTCGCCGCCGCCCGCGTGTACGCCCGGGCCGCCGAGTCGCGCGGTTCGTGGGACGCCCGGTTGCAGGCGTTGCTGGTGGACGCGCTGCTGCGCGGCGACTCGCCGGACGTGCTGGCGAGCCGGGCGGCGGCGCTCGGCTGGGCGGACGCCCCGCCGGTGGCGGTGGCGGTCGGCCGATCCCCCGGCGGGGAGGTCTCGGCGGTGCTGCACACGGTGCACCGGCAGGCCCGGCGCATCGGCACGGAGGTGATCGGCGGGGTGCACGGCGACCGGCTGGTCATCGTGCTCGGCGGCGCCGCCGACCCGGTCGCGGCCACCGGCAAGCTGCTCGGCGCGTTCGGGGACGGGCCGGTGGTGGTCGGTCCGGCCGTGCCGAGCCTGGACGAGGCGACCGAGTCGGCGCGCGCCGCGCTGGCCGGCTTCCGGGCCGCCCCGGCCTGGCCGACCGCGCCCCGGCCGGTGCCGGCGGACGAGCTGCTGCCGGAGCGGGCGCTGGCCGGGGACGCGGAGGCGCGCCGACGGCTGCGCCACGACGTCTACGCCGCGCTGGTGCGGGCCGGCGGGGAGCTGCTGGAGACCCTCGACGCCTTCTTCGCGGCCGGCGGCACGCTGGAGAGCGCCGCGCGGTCCCTCTTCGTGCATCCGAACACGGTGCGCTACCGGCTGCGGCGGATCTCCGACGTCACCGGCTTCTCGCCGCTCGCGGCGCGGGACGCGTTCGCGCTCCAGGTGGCCCTCACCGTCGGCCGGCTCGACCCGGTGGCACCAACCACGACAATGAACCCAGGCGGCGGTAAAACGTCACACACAGGTGATGATCGCCGCCGATTTCTGTAGGATCCCTCCAAAGGTTCTAGTGTGGTTTGGTCGGGGGCGGCACAGCGCTACCCGCGCGTATCCGGGAGAGTCATAGACGTGCTCGCCGTACTCTCGCCCGGCCAGGGTTCCCAGAAACCCGGCTTCCTGACTCCCTGGCTGGACCTCACCGGCGCCGAGGCGCGTCTGCGCTGGTGGTCGGCGCTGGCCGGGGTCGACCTGGTGCACCTCGGCACCGTGGCCGACGCGGACGAGATCAGGGACACCGCCCGGACCCAGCCGCTGCTGGTCGCCGCCGCGCTGCTGGCCGCCGAGCACCTGCCGATGTACGACGTCACGCTCACCGTCGGCCACAGCGTGGGCGAGCTGGGCGCGGCGGCGCTCGCCGGGGTGCTCCCGGCGGAGGCGGCGATCACCCTGGCCGGCGTACGCGGCCGGGAGATGGCCGCGGCCTGCGCGCTGGAGCCGACCGGGATGGCGGCCGTGCTGGGCGGGGACCCGGACGAGGTGCTCGCCTCGATCGTCGCGCACGGGCTGCACCCGGCCAACCGCAACGGCGCCGGCCAGTTCGTCGCCGCCGGGGCCGTCGAAGGGCTGGAGAAGCTCGCCGCCGAGCCGCCGACCAAGGCCCGGGTGATCCGCCTGAAGGTGGCCGGCGCCTTCCACACGCCGTACATGGCCCCCGCCGAGGCGGCGCTTGCGGCCGTGGCCGCCGGGATCACCCCGAGCGACCCGGCCCGGATCCTGCTGTCCAACCTCGACGGAGCCGCGGTCAGCCACGGGCGCGACATGGTGCAGCGCCTGGTCCGCCAGGTCACCGCGCCGGTACGGTGGGACCTCTGCATGCGCACCCTGGCCGACCTCGGGGTGACCGGCGTGATCGAGCTGCCCCCGGCCGGGACCCTCGCGGGGCTGGTGAAGCGGGAGCTCAAGGGGGCCGGGGCCCCCGAGGTGGTCACCCTCAACACCCCGGACGACCTGCCCGCCGCCCGGGACCTGATCGCCCGGCACGGGATGGCGCCGAGCCACGAGCCGACCATGCACTTCCGCGTGGTGGTGGCGCCGTCGGCCGGCACCTTCGAGCCGGTGCGGGAACTCGCCGAGGGCGACCCGCTCCGCGAGGGCCAGGTCGTCGGCCATGTGGCCACCCGGCAGGGCCCGGTCGAGGTGACGGCGCACGGCAGCGGCGTGCTCACCGAGTGGCTCGCCCACCACGACGACCCGGTCGCGCCGGGGCAACCGCTCGTCCGAATCGGAGGTCACCCGTGAGCGCGAGGAACGAGCCGGGTCTGCGAGTCCCGCAGTCGCGAACGAAAAGCGGCCCCGTGAGCGCGAGGAACGAGCCGGGTCTGCGAGTCCCGCAGTCGCGAACGAAAGGACAGGTCCGATGACCGGCAGCCGGCTCGTCGCGCTGGGGCACTACCAGCCCTCCCGCGTGGTCACCAACGACGACATCGCCCAGCTGGTCGAGACCAGCGACGAGTGGATCCGGGACCGGGTCGGCATCGTCACCCGGCGGATCGCCGACGGCGAGACGGTCGCCGACATGGCCGCCGCCGCCGCCGGCAAGGCCCTGGCCAACTCCGGGCTCACCGCCGCCGACATCGACCTGGTCGTGGTGGCGACGTGCAGCTCCGCCGACCGCAGCCCGAACGTGGCCTGCCGGGTCGCCGCCAAGCTCGGCATCACCGCGCCCGGGGCGTTCGACCTCAACACGGCCTGCTCCGGCTTCGCGTACGCGCTGGGCACCGTGGACCACGCCATCCGGGCCGGCGCCTCGCGCAACGCCCTGGTCATCGGCGCGGAGAAGCTGTCCGACATCGTCGACTGGACGGACCGCTCCACCTGCATCATCTTCGCCGACGGCGCCGGCGCCGCCGTGGTGTCGGCCGTCGGCGACGGCGAGCCCGCCGGCGTCGGCCCGGTGGTCTGGGGCTCGGTGCCCGAGAAGGGCGACGCGGTACGCATCGAGGGCTGGCGCCCGTCCATCCAGCAGGAGGGCCAGTCGGTCTTCCGCTGGGCCACCACGGAGCTGGCGCCGCTGGCGCGGCAGGCGTGCGAACGCGCCGGGGTGGACCCGTCGGAGCTGGCGGCCTTCGTGCCGCACCAGGCCAACGCCCGGATCATCGACGGCATCGTCAAGCGGCTCGGCATCCCGAACGCGGTCGTCGCCAAGGACATCGTCGAGTCCGGCAACACGTCGGCGGCGAGCGTGCCACTGGCCCTGTCCAAGCTGGTCGAGCGGCGGGAGGTGCCGTCCGGCGCCCCGGTGCTGCTCTTCGGCTTCGGCGGCGGCCTGACCTACGCCGGTCAGGTCGTCCGCTGCCCCTGATGAGCCCCTCCGGCCGCTGCGCCGGGGAGTGACGGCCGGCGTCGTCGGCCGTCGAATGAACCACGATGAGAGGAACCAACCGCAATGACCCGTGACGAGATCACCGCCGGCCTCGCCGAGATCCTCGAAGAGGTTGCCGGGGTGAACCCGGACGACGTGGCCGAGGGGAAGTCCTTCACCGACGACCTGGACGTCGACTCGCTCTCCATGGTGGAGGTCGTGGTGGCGGCCGAGGAGAAGTTCGGCGTCAAGATCCCGGACAACGAGGTGCAGAACCTGAAGACCGTCGGGGACGCCGTCACCTACATCGAGGCGCAGTCCTGATCATGGCTCACACCGACGTCGTCGTCACCGGGCTCGGCGCGACCACCCCGCTGGGCGGGGACGTCGCGTCGACCTGGGACGCCATGCTCGCCGGCCGCTCCGGGGTGGGTCCGCTCACCCAGGAGTGGGCCGAGCAGTTGCCGGTCCGGATCGCCGCCCAGCTCGCGGTCGAGCCGACCGGCCTGATCGACCGGGTCAAGCTCCGCCGGCTCGACCGGTCCGAGGCGATCGCGATCATCGCGGCGCAGCAGGCCTGGGCGGACGCGGGCCTGGCCGACTCCGGGCTGGACCCGGAGCGGCTGGGCGTCAGCGTCGGCTCCGGCATCGGCGGCGCGCTGACGCTGCTCGCCCAGGACGACATCCTGGAGGCGTCCGGCCCGCGGCGGGTCTCCCCGCACACCATCCCGATGCTGATGCCGAACGGCCCCGCCGCCTGGGTGGGGCTGGAGCTGGGCGCGAAGGCGGGGGTCCACTCGGTGGCCAGCGCCTGCGCGACCGGCGCCGAGGCGATCGCGCTCGGCATGGACATGATCCGTGCCGGCCGGGCCGACGTGGTGGTGGCCGGCGGCACCGAGGCGGTCATCCACCAGCTGCCGATCGCCGGGTTCAGTTCGATGCGGGCGATGTCGACCCGCAACGACGAGCCGGAGCGGGCCTCCCGGCCGTGGGACAAGGGCCGCGACGGCTTCGTGCTCGGTGAGGGCGCGGGCATCGTGGTACTGGAGCGGGCGGAGCACGCCGCCGCCCGGGGCGCCCGGGTCTACGCGAGGCTGGCCGGCGCCGGGCTCACCTCGGACGGCTACGACATCGTCCAGCCGCACCCCGAGGGCGAGGGCGCCATCCGGGCGATCGCGAAGGCGATCGCGGACGCGGGCGTCGCGAAGACGGACATCGTGCACGTCAACGCGCACGCCACGTCGACCCCGGTCGGTGACGTCGCGGAGATCACCGCGTTGCGGGCGGCGCTGGGCGACCACCCGGTGCTGACCTCGACCAAGTCGATGTCCGGTCACCTGCTGGGCGCGGCGGGCGCGCTGGAGTCGATCGCCACCGTCCTGGCGATCCGCGACGGTGTCGTCCCTCCGACGATCAACCTGGACGACCCCGACGACGGGTTGAGCCTGGACGTGGCCGCCAACGAGGCGCGCCGTATGGACATCCCCGCCGCGCTGAACAACTCGTTCGGCTTCGGCGGACACAACGTGGCTCTCGTCTTCACGCGGGCCTGAGACCACAGCCATGGAGGCTCACGTGACCACCACCGCCGTCGGCGTGGACGAATCTTCCGTCGTGGACCACCGGGATCCGGAAGTCCGGCTCCGGGCGTTGTTCGACGCGGGTTCGTTGCGGTTGTCGGTGCCGCGGGACACCTCCGGTGTGCTGTGGGCGCGGGGTGAGGTCGACGGCTCGCCGGTGGTCGCGTACGCCACGGACGCGACGCGGATGGGCGGGGCGATGGGCACCGACGGGTGCCGGCACGTCGTGGACGCGATCGACACCGCGGTGCGGGAGCGGGTGCCGGTGGTGGGGTTGTGGCACTCGGGCGGGGCGCGGTTGGCCGAGGGCGTGGTCGCCCTGGACGCGGTGGGTCAGGTGTTCGCGGCGATGGTGCGGGCCTCGGGGCGGGTGCCGCAGATCTCCACGGTGCTGGGTCCGGCGGCCGGTGGCGCCGCGTACGGGCCGGCGCTGACCGACATCGTGGTGATGAGCGGCGCGGGCCGGATCTTCGTGACCGGCCCGGAGGTGGTCCGCAGCGTCACCGGTGAGCAGGTCGACATGGCCCGCCTCGGTGGGCCCGAGCCGCACGGCCGCCGCTCCGGGGTGGTCCACGTGACCTGCGCCGACGACGGGGCGGCGCTGACCGAGACCCGCAAGCTCGCCGCGTTGCTGGGCCGGCAGGGGCGCCTGTCGCCCGACGACGTGTCCGCCCAGGACGAGGGTGGGCACGACCTGGCGGCGAAGATGCCGGTGGAGACGAACCGGGCCTACGACGTCAGGCCGGTGGTCAAGGCGCTGCTGGACGACCCCGGGGTGGAACTGCACGCCAAGTGGGCGCCGAACGTGGTGACCACCCTGGGTCGCTTCGCGGGACGCACCGTCGGGGTCGTGGCGAACAATCCGCTGCGCCTGGGCGGCTGCCTGGACGCCGCCAGCGCCGAGAAGGCCGCCCGGTTCGTGCGGATGTGCGACTCCCTCGGCGTGCCGCTGATCGTCCTGGTCGACGTCCCCGGCTACCTGCCCGGCCTCGGCCAGGAGTGGGACGGCGTCGTCCGCCGCGGCGCGAAGCTCCTGCACGCCTTCGCCGAAGCCGTCGTGCCCCGGGTCACCCTGGTCACCCGCAAGGCCTACGGCGGGGCGTACATCGCGATGAACTCCCGCTCGCTGGGCGCCACGGCCGTGTTCGCCTGGCCGAACGCCGAGGTCGCGGTCATGGGAGCCAGCGCCGCCGTCAACATCCTGCACCGCAGGAAGCTGGCCGCCGTCCCCGCCGAGGAGCGCGAGACGCTGCGCGCGCACCTCGTCGAGGAGCAGACCCGCATCGCCGGCGGCGTCAACCGCGCCCTCGAGATCGGCGTCGTGGACGACGTCATCACCCCGGCCGAGACCCGCCGCCGCATCGCCGAGGCCCTCGCCGCCGCCCCCGCGGCACGAGGCGCCCACGGCAACATCCCCCTCTAGACCGGCCGCTTCGTCGGGGCGCGGCCGGCGCGGGAGAGCCGGCCGCAGGCACCGGCGGGGGCCGACGTACGCCGGAAGGGCCCGCGCTCACCACGAGCGCGGGCCCTTCCGCGTCGCTCAGCCCCCGTTGCGGGGGTGCCGGCCCTCAGCCGTTCCCATGTGCGCCGAGGGTGCCAGGCGGGGCGGACGAGGGCGACCCGGTTTTCCCGCTTGACTCTCCAGCGGCTGGAGGCAGGAGGCTGTTCGACGTGGACGACCGCACCGACCTGTTCACCATCGGGCAACTCGCCCGCCGGACCGGCCTGTCCGTCCGGACGATCCGCTTCTGGTCCGATCTCGGCCTGCTCCCGCCCACCGCCCGGTCCACCGGCGGTTACCGGCTCTACGACGCGGCGGCCGTGGCCCGGCTGGACCTCGTCCGCAGCCTGCGGGAGTTGGGGATCGGCCTGGACGACGTCCGCCGGATCCTCCAGCGGCGGACCAGCGTCCGGGAGGTGGCACAGGCGCACAGCCGCGCCCTGGACGCGGAGATCCGCACGCTGCGGCTGCGCCGGGCGGTGCTGCGGTCGGTCGCCCGACGTGGCAGCACGACCGAGGAGTTGAGACTGATGAACGACCTGGCCCGCCTCTCCGCTCAGGAGCGGCAACGGATCGTCGACGACTTCGTCGCCGAGGTCTTCGGCGGCGTGGAGCCCGGCCCCGACGGCGACGGGCTGGCCCGGGCGATGCGGAGGCTCCCCGCCGACCTGCCCGACGAGCCCACCGACGAGGAGGTGGACGCCTGGGTCGAGCTGGCCGGGCTGGTCGCCGACCCGGACTTCCGCCGGCGGGTGCGCGCGATGGCGGTGGCGGGCGCGGCGGGCACCGCGCCGTCGCCCCCGGTGGCGATGCACTCGATCGAGCCGGCGCGCGCCGCGCTCGCCGCCGGCGTCGCGCCGGACTCGGAGCAGGCGCGGGCGGTGCTCGACGAGCTGCTGGACCCGGGGCTGTCCCGCGACGAGCGGCTCGCGCTCGCCGACGGGATGGCCGCCTTCACGGACCGGCAGGTGGAGCGGTACTGGCAGCTGATCGGGGTGCTCAACCAGCGGCCTCCCTTCCCGCCCGCGGTGCCCGCCGTGGAGTGGCTGATCGCCGCCCTGCGCGCCAGCTGACCCCATCGGGTTGACGGCGCCCGTCCGTGCCGCTTTGATGGGCCGGCTCATCGTCGACGGGGAATGGACACCATGCGACGTCGTACCCGCGCCGCCGTGCTCGCGGCGCTCACCATCGGACTGACCGGCGGCTGCGCCGACGGGAAGGAGTCGCCGTCGGCCGGCGGCTCCCCGTCGGCCTCGCCGGGCGCCACCGCCTCGCCGGTGACGCCCGGCCCGCCCTGGCACGACGAGGTGGTGGCCGCGCCCGCCGGCACCACCGTGGGCGGGAAGGGCACGCCCTGCGAGCTGCCGGTCACCTTCTCGCTGCCGGCGGAGTGGAAGGTCGAGGCGGTGAAGGGCTCGGCGAAGTTCGGCGAGCCCCGCGTCGGCAAGGCCCTCATGCTGTGCGAGCTCGACGCCCGGCCGACCGGCGCGCTCGGGTTCCTCCGGGTGTGGCGCGTCGACGGGGTCGCCGGCGGCGCCCAGGAGCACCTGAAGCACTTCCTCGACGCCTACTCGCCCGACGCCACCGACGCGGAGTACCGGCGCGTGAAGGCCGGCACCGTCGACGCCGTCGAGGCGAGCTACCTCGAGGAGGACGGCGGCACGGTCCACGACCGGGCCATCGCGGTCTCCTCCCTGTACGGGCCGATCGTGCTGAGCCTGGACACCTCGGAGCCCGCGGAGCTGCTGCCGGCGTACCAGTTGGTGAAGCAGTCGGCCCGGATCAACCGCGACTGACGCGGCTCACGCGCGGCAGGTCGTGGCGGGCAGGCCGGTCACCGGCACCGGGGACCGGCCGTCCGGGCGGGCCTTGCCGGCCAGCACCCCGGCGAGGGCGGTCATCGACGCCCGGCTGGACGAGTAGGTCGCCAGCAGGGTCGGCGACTTGGCCTTCGCCAGCACGTACGGGGTGTCCATGGCGACCGTGACGGCGGCGTCGGCGCGCAGGTCGCCGGCGCCGTCGCCGTACCCGACGAGGTGCACCACGGTGCCGCCGCCGGCCACCACCTCGACCCCGGCGGCCTTGAGCGCCTCGGTCAGCGCCGCCCGCGTGTGGTCCCGCCCGCCGGAGGCGGTCACGGTCACCGGGCCCCGTACGCCGCCGCCGCAGGCGCCCCGCAGCACCGTCACCGCCGCCGCGGCCAGGTCCTCGGCCGCCTTGCGGTGCGCCGGGCCGCCCAGCGTGGACAGCTCCGGCGTGGGCCGGTCGGCCAGCTTGAACTTCATCGTCAGCACGCGGGTCGCGGCCTCGACGAGGCGGGCCCGGGGCAGCGAGCCGTCGCGGAGCGCGGCGAGCAGCCCGTCGTACGCCTGAGCGACGTTCGGCGGCATCAGGATCAGGTCGTTGCCCGCCTTCAGGGCACGCACCGCGGCCTCGCCCGGCGACCAGCGCTTGGCCGGCGGCATGTTCATCCCGTCGGTGATCACCACGCCCTGGAAGCCGAGCTGGCCACGGAGCACGCCGGTGAGCAGCTTGTGCGAGAAGGTCGCCGCGGTGCCCGGGTCCACCGACCGCGCGTCGAGGTGGGCGGACATCACGGCCATCGCGCCCGCGCCGATGGCGGCGGAGAAGGGCGGCCACGCCCCGGTCTCCAGCGTCCGGCGGGGCTGGTCGAGCACCGGCAGTCCCTCGTGGGAGTCGGCGGCGCTGTGCCCGTGCCCCGGGAAGTGCTTGACGGTGGCCGCGACGCCCGCGGCCTGCAGCCCGCGGACCGCGCCCGCGACCTGCCCCGCCGCCACCTTCGGGTCCGCCCCGTACGACCGGGAGCCGATCACGGTGCTGCGGGTGGCGAGCACGTCGGCGACGGGGGCGAAGTCGAGGTTGATCCCCATCGCGGCGAGCTCGGTGCCGGCCGCCCGCCAGGCGGCCTCGGTCAGCTCCGGCCTTCCGGCGGCGCCGGCGGCGAGGGCGCTGGGCAGCAGCGTCACGCCGTCGGTGATCCGGGTGACCACGCCGTGCTCCTGGTCGGTGCCGACCAGGAAGGGCGCCGGCCCGGCGGGCAGCCGGCCGGCGGCCGCGCGCAGGCCGTCGGTCAGCGCGCGGACCTGCTTCGGGTCGTCGACGTTCGTCGTCTCCTGGTTGCCCTTGGTCGGGTCGTCGGCGCTGAAGCCGACCAGGATCAGCCCGCCGAGCCGGTACTTCTCGACCATCTGGGCGGGGGTGTCCACCCCGGCCAGCGCCTGGTTGCCGGCCGCCGAGCCGGGCGAGACCCGGGTGGCCGCGTCGCCGTAGGCGTACGGCATCAGCACCTGGCCGACCAGGTCCTCGTCGGCGCCGGGTCGGGGCGGCGGTCCGCCGGACCGGAGCACCCGGAGACGAGCAGCGCGGTCAGGGCGGCGAGCGCGACGCCGGCACGTCGCGGGGTAGTCGACACGCGGCCCATCCCACCAGTTCACCCCTTATCGGGGCAACTTGACCTTCACCCCGAAGGATGAGTCGGCCCCGGTCGGGGCCGGGTGTCAGCCGACGCGGGTGAGCAGGGTCACCGGCGCGCCGTCGCCGGCGTACCGGTAGGGCTCCAGCTCGGCGTCCCACGCCGTGCCGAGCGCCTTGTCGAGGGCGTGCGCGAGGGCCTCCGGCGCCCGCGCGCCCGCCATGATGCTGCGCAGCCGGTCCTCGCCGAGCTGGATGTCGCCGGCCGCCCCGACGGTCGCCCGGAACAGGCCCCGCCCGGGCACGTACATGAAGCGCTCGCCGTCGGAGCCCGGGCTGGGCTCCTCGGTCACCTCGAAACGGATCATGGGCCACTGCCGGAGGGCAGCAGCCAGCTCGGCGCCCGTCCCCGGGCGACCGGTCCACCCGCACTCGGCCCGGCGGGCGCCGGGGTCGACGGGCTGAGCCGTCCACTGCAGGTTGACCGGCGCGGCGAGGACGCGCGCGATCGCCCACTCGACGTGTGAGCACACGGCGAGCGGGGTCGAGTGGACGTATACGACGCCACGCGTTGGCACGGTGACCTCCCGGAGAGCGAGGTGCGTCTTCCCCTACGACCTCGACCACCCGAGTGGTTGCTGGAACACATGATGACTGGTGTGACGGATGGTGCGCCAGGGAATCGGAAAATTCGCGGGTCGGAATAGTCGGACGGGTGGCCCCGGTTGACCCCTCACGACGCGATGACCTGCCAGGGATCGTGGTCGTGTACAGTTCCATCGGCGGCCTGTGCCGCGCACATCTTCCGCGGGTCCACCCACCAGGGTGTCACCCGCACAGCCCCCGGACGTTCCGTCCTCCCGTACGTCTTGCAAGGAGTACCTCCGTGGCGAGCAACACCTCTAAGACCGCGCGCGCGTCAGTCCGGGCCGGCCAGGCTGGCCAGGGTGGCGCCCTCAGCGTGCTGGGCGAGTTCAAGTACCTCATCCCGCTCAACGGCGGCAAGCACGCCTACGTGCGGAACCTGACCAACGGCAAGACCGCGCACCTGCGCACCGACTCCGAGGCGTTCGTCGAGGAGATCCGGGTGCTGGCCGCCGCCGGTCACGCCGCGAAGATCCGGGCGGAGATCAACAACCTCAACGCCACCCACCCGGGTGACGGCTGGGACGCCACCGAGAAGCGCCTCGTCGAGGCCGGCGTCTTCGAGGGCTGAGCCCTCCCCCACGCGACACCGCAACCGCCCGTCGGGATCATCCCGGTGGGCGGTTTCGCGTCCGCGGACCCCGGCGAGGGGATTCCTACGTCTCCAGCAGGGCCACCTCGCCGGTCGCGAGGTCGTAGAGGGCGCCGACCACCGCCAGCCGGCCGGCGGCGACCGGGGCGGCGAGCCGGTCGTCGGCGCGCAGGGCGGCCACCGTACGCAGCACGTGCCGCCGGACCGCCATCGGACGCACCCGGGGGTCGTCGACGCCCACCTCGGTCACCGCCGGGGCGATCTGGTCGACCAGGTGGGCCAGCGCGCCGCCCGGCGACCGCCCGCCGCGCAACGCGTCCACGGCGGAGGCCACCGCGCCGCACCGCTCGTGCCCGAGCACCATGACCAGCCGCACGCCCAGCTCACCCACCACGTACTCGATGGAGCCGAGCACCGCCCGGTCGAGCACGTGCCCGCCGGTGCGGATCACGCAGATCGAGCCGAAGGTCTGGTCGAAGATCGCCTCCAGCGGCACCCGCGAGTCGATGCAGCCGAGCAGCACCGCGTACGGCTGCTGGTCGCCCGAGGCCGCCGCCGCGGCGGCGGTGACGTCGTGGCCGTGGATCGGCTGGCCGCTGACGAAGCGGCGGTTGCCGGCGAGCAGCTCGGCCAGCGCGGCGCGGGGCGACCCCATGCCCCTCAGCTTGGCGGGCACACCGGGCGCCCGGAGCGGGTTGCGAATCTTCTCACCGACCCGGTTGCCGTGGTCTCATGACGGGTAGCCGGTGTTACCACCGGGTATCCCCGGTGTTGCGGTTCCGTGCGGCCTGGGAGGTGACGATGTCGGAGCACGTCGAGGTGCGTCTTCCCGACGACGTACGCCTGCACGTCGAGGCGACCGGACCGGCCGACGCCGAGGTCACGGTCGTGCTGCTGCACGGCTGGACGCTGGACGGGCGGGCCTGGCACCGGCAGCTCGCCGACCTGCGGGAACGATTCGACGACGCGGTACGGGTGGTCACCTACGACGCTCGCGGCCACGGCCGGTCGAGCTGCATGGCGCTGCCCACCGCCACGGTGGCCCAGCTCGGCGACGACCTCGCCGCGGTGCTGGACGAGGTGGTCCCGGCCGGCCGCGTCGTGCTGGTCGGCCACTCGATGGGCGGCATGACGATCATGGAGTACGCGCACCGGCACCCCGGGCACTTCGCCGCCCGGACGGCCGGGCTGGTCTTCGTCTCCACCACCGCCGAGGGCCACACGCACACCGCGTACGGCCTCTCGCCCCGGATCGCCCGGTTGATCCGGCTCGCCGAGACCACCGGGGCCGGCGTCCTGGCCCGGTGCGGGTCCTGGCGGCCGCCCCGGGCGCTGCTGCGCGCCCTGCGTCCCAGCATCCGCTGGATGCTCTTCGGCGACCGCTGCGACCCCCACGACATCCGGCTGGTCACCTCGGCGGTGGCCCGCGCCTCCCTGCGCTCGATCGGCGGGTTCCGCGCCTCCATCGGCACGCAGCACCGGCTGGACACCCTCACCGCGCTCGCCCACCTGCCGGCGGCGGCCCTGGTCGGCGACCGGGACCGCCTCACCCCGCCACCCTGCGCCGAGTCGATCGCCGCCGCGCTGCCGGCGACCGAGCTGACCGTCTGCCCGGGCGCCGGGCACATGCTGATGATGGAACGCCCCGACGAGGTCAACGCGGCGCTGGGCGGCGTGCTGCGGCGCGTGCTCGCCGTCCCGGGGGCCGACGCCACCGCCGCCGCCCGCGCGGACTGAGCCGGGCGTCCGGGAGCGCGCCGCGGCCCCCGCGGGCGTGACGCGGGTTCCTTTCCCGCACCGGTCGCGCCGCTGGTTGCGCGCGGGCCGTACCCTCTTGCGGTTGGCCTGGCGCGGTTCGCACGGTTCGCGCCGCCCGCCGCCGACGTCAGGAGGAGCGAGCGGTGACCGACCAGACCACCCTGGAACAGGAGATCGCCGTCGAGCAGCGGCATCTCGACCGGGTGTACGCCCGACTGGCCGAGCTGCGCCGGTCGGCGGTCAGCGCCGAGAAGGAGGGCTACCGGCTCGCCCGGGTGGGCAACTTCGGGGCGCTGGTCGAACGGGACGCGATGGTGTTCCACGCCGCGCGGCGGCGGCACATGCTGGACGCCGAGCACGAGGGCCTGGTCTTCGGCCGGCTGGACCTGCTCGACCGGCAGGTGCTGCACGTCGGGCGGCTCGGCATCCGGGACGACGACGCCTCCACCCTGGTGGTGGACTGGCGGGCCCCGGCCGCCGCCGCCTTCTACCAGGCCACCCCGGCGCAGCCGCTGGGCGTGGTGCGGCGGCGCACGATCCAGTCCTCCGCCGAGCGGGTCACCCGGATCGAGGACGACCTGCTCGATCCCGTCGCCGCGCCCGCCGACATGGCGGTGGTCGGCGACGGCGCGCTGCTGGCCACGCTGTCGAAGGCCACCGGCCGGGGCATGCGGGACATCGTCGCCACCATCCAGCGGGAGCAGGACGAGGCGATCCGCTCCCCCGGCTCGGGCGTGACGATCGTGTCCGGCGGTCCGGGCACCGGGAAGACGGCCGTCGCCCTGCACCGGGCCGCGTACCTGCTCTATTCCGACCGCAGCCGGTTCGCCGGCGGCGGCATCCTGGTGGTGGGCCCGTCCTCGGTCTTCGTCGAGTACATCGCCTCGGTGCTGCCCTCGCTCGGCGAGGACACCGCCACCCTGCACTCGCTGGGCACGCTCTTCGCGGGCATGACCGCCACCCGCACCGATCCGCCGGCGGTGGCGGCGGTCAAGGGTTCGCTGCGGATGCGGCGGGTGCTGGAGCGGGCGGCCCGGGACGCGGTGCCGGGCGGCCCGAACGAGCTGCGCCTGCTCTACCGGGGCGAGCTGCTCCGGCTGGAGCGCCGCGAGCTGGACGGCATCCGGGACCGGGCGTTGCCCCGGGGCGCCCGGCGCAACGAGGTGCGCCGGGCCGGCTTCGACGGGGTCTTCGCGGCGCTCTGGGCGCAGGCCCGCCGGTTGGGCGTCGGCCGGCTGCCGGAGCAGCGCGCGTTCGAGGACGAGATCGCCGAGCGGCCGGAGTTCCGGGAGTTCCTCAAGGCGTGGTGGCCGCGGCTGCACCCCCGGCACGTGCTGGGCTGGCTGGCCCGCCCGGACCGGCTGCACCGGTACGCCGCCGGGATCCTCTCCCGCGCCGAGATCCGGCTGCTGACCGACGCGTACCGCAGCCTCGACGCCGCCGGGCTGACGATCGCCGACATCGCGCTGCTCGACGAGCTGGACGCGTTGCTCGGCAAGCCGATGAGGCCGGCCCGGGCCAGGCGGGACCCGTTCCAGCTGGCCGGCGGGGTCCGCGAGCTGAGCACCTTCGCCGACCGGCAGCGCGCCGCCCGCGAGGCGGCCCGGGAGCGCCCGGAGGACTACCGGGAGTACGCGCACGTGGTGGTCGACGAGTCGCAGGACGTCTCGCCGATGCAGTGGCGGATGATCGGCCGGCGCGGCCGGCTGGCCTCGTGGACGGTGGTGGGCGACCCGGCCCAGACGGCGTGGACGGGGGACCCCGAGGAGCTGACCCGGGCCCGGGACCAGGCGTTGGGCCGGCGCAAGCGGCACCACTTCACCCTCACCACGAACTACCGCAACTCGGCGGAGATCTTCGCGGTGGCGGCGGCCGAGATCCGCCGGCTGCACCCGGACCTGCCGCTGCCCAGGGCGGTGCGCTCCACCGGCGTCGACCCGGTCGAACTGGCGGTGCCCCCGGCGGAGCTGGAGAGCGCCGTCGTGGCGGCGGCCCGCGCGCTGCTCGCCGAGGTCGAGGGCACGGTCGGCGTGATCACGCCGGTGCCCCGCCGCGACGAGGTGGTCGGCTGGCTGGGCGGGCTGGCCGCGCCGCGCCTGCAGGTGGTGACCAGCCTGGAGGCCAAGGGCATGGAGTACGACGGGGTCGTCCTCGTCGCCCCTGGTGAGATCCGGGCCGACCCGGGTTCGGGGGTGCGGACGCTCTACGTCGCGCTGTCCCGGGCCACCCAGCGTCTGACCACCGTCGACCCGACCGGCTGAGGCCACGTTACTTGCATACATAGCGATGTGAACATAGATTGGACGCGAATCCGGACGCCTGACGGAGGGTGGGCGCGTGGGCGCAGGTCATGACCACCATCACGGGTCGGTGGCGAATGCCGCACACCGCCACCGGGGCCGGCTCTGGGCGGCGTTCGGGCTGCTCGCCGGCCTGATGGTGGTGGAGGCGGTGGCCGCCTTCCGCACGGGCTCCCTGGCCCTGCTGAGCGACGCCGGGCACATGTTCACCGACGTGCTCGGCATCGGCATGGCGCTCGCGGCGATCGCCGCCACCCGGCGGGCGGGCGCCGATCCGCAGCGCACCTTCGGCCTCTACCGGCTGGAGGTGCTGGCCGCGCTGGCCAACGCCGTGCTGCTCTCCGGCGTCGCGGTCTACGTCGTGGTCGAGGCGGTGCGCCGCTTCGGCGACCCGCCCGAGGTGCTGGCGGGCCCGATGCTGGTGGTCGCCGTGTTCGGCCTGCTCGCCAACGTCGGCGCCTTCGCGCTGCTGCGCTCCGGCGCGAAGGAGAGCATCAATGTGCACGGCGCCTACCTGGAGGTGCTCGGCGACCTACTGGGGTCACTGGGCGTGATCGGGGCGGCGCTGCTGATCGCCACCACCGGCTGGTGGTGGGCCGACCCGTTGGTGGCCGTCGCGATCGGGCTGTTCATCCTGCCCCGCACCTGGCGGCTCGGTCGGGCCGCGCTGCGCATCCTCGTACAGGCCGCGCCGGAACACCTCCAGGTCACCGCGGTGCACGACCGGCTGGCCGCCGTGCCGGGCGTCGCCGAGGTGCACGACCTGCACGTCTGGACGCTGACCTCCGGGATGGAGGTGGCCTCGGCGCACCTGACGATGGCGCCCGGCGCGGAGGTGGGCGCGGTGCTGGCCGCCGCCCGGGCCGCGCTGCACGACGACTTCCAGATCGAACACGCCACGTTGCAGATCGAGCCGGGAGCGTCGCCCGGGGCCTGCGGGGCGGTGGAGTGGTAATGAGGACAACCTTAATTCTGGGATAGTATTGTTGCCTTATGCCGGATTTGACTGTTAGTGGACGCACACCGTCCGTCACCTGCGCTGCACCAGTCACACCGGCACCGGTAGGCTCGGCTTCGGCCTCCGCCAGGCGGCACCCACCGGTGCCGGCGGTGGTCGCCGCCTAATCGCCCGGCGGGGCGAACCGGGGAACCATGTTCGTGGGGTGCATCCGCGTCAGCGGTAGGGATCTTCCGTCCCGAACCCGTCAGCTAACCCGGTCGGCGGCTGACGGAAGGACACGTGTATGCCCGTGATGGCACCTGTACGACGACGTGCCGCCCGAACGGCGGCCCTGATCGCCACGATGCTCGCCCTGGGCGCCGCGGTGGCCCCGGTCACCGCCGCCCCGGCGGCGGCCACCACCCGCGCCGGCCTGCTCGCCGCGGCTCCCGGCCAGGACCAGGAGGGCGGCACCCCCGCCCTGCGGGACCAGCTGGAGGCGGCCAGCAAGGGCTACCTCGACGCCAAGCGCGCCCTGGAGACGTCGACCAAGCGGCAGCAGCAGCTCACCGCGCAGCTCAAGACCACCGAGGTCGAGCTGACCGCGCGCACCGCCAACGTCGGCGAGATCGCGGGGGCCGCCTACCGCACCGGCCGGCTCAGCGTGGCGTCCGCCCTGCTCAACAGCGGCTCACCGGACGGCTTCATGGACCGCGCCGCCGCCCTCGACGCGGTCGCCGCCAAGGAGGACCGGGCCCTGCGCGAACTCCAGGAGACCCGGGACGAGGCCACCCGCACCAAGCTCGCCCTGGACGGCGAGATCCGGGAGCAGCGCAAGCAGGTCACCGTGATGGCCAAGCGCAAGGAGCAGGCCGAACGGGCGCTGACGGTCGCCAACCGGAAGCAGCAACAGGAACAGCGACAGCGACAGTCCGCGGGCGGGGGCGCCTCGCCGGGCGGCACCTCGAACAAGACGGCGAAGGCGGCGCCGCGCAACTCCGACGGCTCCTGGCCGCGTGAGTCGTGCAGCGTCAACGACCCCACCCCCGCCAACGGCTGCATCACCCCGCGCACCCTGCACGCGCTCAACCAGGCCAAGGCGGCGGGCTTCACCCGCTACGTCTCCTGCTACCGTCCCGGCGGCTCGGGCGAGCACCCGAAGGGCCGGGCCTGCGACTTCGCGGCCCAGAAGGGCGGCTTCGGCGGCGACGCCACCGGTGGCGACCGGACGTACGGCAACAACCTGGCGGCGTTCTACGTGCGCAACGCCGACCGGCTCGCCGTGCTCTACGTGATCTGGTACAGGCAGATCTGGCTGCCGAGCAGCGGATGGAAGTCGTACAGCGGGGCCAACGGCGACCCGTCCAGCGACCACACCAACCACGTGCACCTGTCGGTCTACTGACGGCCCGCGCCCCGGTGCCCCGCCCGTCGGCGGGTCACCGGGGGCGCGGGCGCCCGCCGACTCCGGTCGTCCCGTTGGTCAGTCGGCCGGCGGCCCGGGCGGGCGCGTGTCGAGGGCCACGGCGAGGCGGGCGGCCAGCCCGAGGTGGGCTGCGCGGGCCTGGCGGAACGCGTAGCCGAAGAGCGGCGCGGGCGCGGAGAGGGTGATCTCCACGTCGATGCGGACCACGTCGTCGGGCTCCACCCGCAGCCGGGTGTGGTTGCGCACCGTGGTGGCGGGCCACTGCCGCGCCACGGTGACGATCTCGTCGGGATCGTGGACGAGGACGTCGGCCCGGTAGGTGATCGGCAGGCGCACCGGCCCGGCGGCGAGTCGATCGGTGATGTCGTAGCTGGCGCGCGCGCCGGGGCGGGGCGGCACCCGACGGACCCGGACGATGAGCGGGTGCAGCTCCTCCTGCCGGCGGGGATCGGCGAGCAGCGCCGCGGCCTCCGCGAGGGAGCAGCGCGCCTGGACGGTGTAGCTGAAGGAATCCCGCCTGAGCACGCCGTCTCCCCGCCGTCGATGGTCGCCCGATCGTCGCGCATGCCGGGCGCGCTGGCAACGCCGCGCCGATCCCACCCGGAGTCCGGACGCCCGGGCCCGAATCCCACTACGGTCGGCTGATGGATGGTCACGTCACGTGTCGATCGGTGGAGGGTGGGCGCATGAACGGGTACGACGGATGAGCGGGCACGTGATGGTCTTCGCGCCCACGCCCCGGCTGACGGTGACCGTCGACCAGCCCAGCGACGCGCCGGAGCTGCACCTGCACCCCGGCGGGCAGGGCGTCTGGCAGGCCCGGATGGTCATGTCGCTCGGGGTCGACGTGGTGCTCTGCACCGCCCTCGGTGGCGAGATCGGCCAGGTGCTGGAGCCGCTGCTGGTCAGCGAGGGGGTCAACCTGAAGGTGGTGCTCCGCGACTCCGGCAGCGGCGGGTACGTGCACGATCGGCGGGAGGGCTCCCGGGAGGAGATCGTCGACGTGCCCGGCCAGCCGCTCAGCCGGCACGAGCTGGACGAGCTCTACAACCTGGCGCTCGGCGAGGGGCTGCGCGCCACGGTCAGCGTGCTGAGCGGGCCGAACGAGCCGTCGCTGGTCCCGGCCGACCTCTACCGGCGGTTCGCCGCCGACCTCGGGGCCAACGGCAGCCGGGTGGTGGTCGACCTCTGCGGCGAGCACCTCGACGCCGTGCTCCAGAGCGGCGTCTTCTTCCTCAAGGTCAGCCACGAGGAGCTGATCGCCGACGGCCGCGCCGACGGCGAGGACGAGGAGCAGCTCACCCGGGCCCTGTACGACCTGCACGCCGGCGGCGCCGAGAACGTGGTGGTGAGCCGGGCCGACAAGCCCGCCCTCGCTCTGGTCGACGGCGAGGTCTTCGAGGTGGAGATGCCCCGGCTGGAGGCGGCCGACCCGCGCGGGGCGGGCGACTCGATGACGGCCGGGGTGGCGGCCGTGGTCGCGCGCGGCGGTGACGTGCGCACCGCGATCCGTACCGGCGCGGCGGCCGGCGCGCTGAACGTGACCCGGCACGGCCTGGGCACCGGCCGGCTCGATTCGATCACCGGGCTGGTCGACCGGGTGCGCCTCGTACCGGCCGGCAGCCGGCCACAGGAGCGGACCAGCCCCGACGAGCTGGCCGACCGGGCGGCCGAGCGATGACGCTGCGGGTGCTGGTGACCAACGACGACGGGATCGCCGCGCCCGGCATCCAGGCGCTGGCGCGGGCGGCGGCGGACCGGGGCCTGGACGTGGTGGTCGCCGCGCCGCTGGAGGAGGCGAGCGGCACCAGCGCCGCGATGACCGCCGTGGAGCGCGACGGTCACGTGGTGGTCCACGAGCACCCGCTGTCGGAGCTGCCGGGAGTGCCGGCGTTCGCGGTCGGCGGCTCCCCCGGCTTCATCGCGCTGATCGCGGTGCACGGCGCCTTCGGACCCCCGCCGACGGTGGTGCTCTCCGGCATCAACCGGGGTGCGAACGCGGGACGGGCGGTGCTGCACTCGGGGACGGTGGGCGCCGCCTTCACCGCCGCTGCGAACGGCTGCCGGGCGATGGCCGTCTCGCTCGACGTGCTCTCGGCCGGAGAGGCCACGGCCGCCAGCGGGGGCGCCGCGGTGGCCGCCGCCGCCCGGGTACGCGACGCCGAGCGGCACTGGTCGACGGCCGCCCGGGTCGCCCTGGACCTGCTGCCCCGGCTCACCGCCGGGCCGGTGGAGAGCGTGCTCAACGTCAACGCGCCGGACCTGCCGCACAACCGGCTGCGCGGGGTACGCCGGGGCACGCTGGCCAGCTTCGGCCAGGTGCAGATGACGGTGGCGGAGGCCGGGCACGGCTTCGTCCGCACGTCGCTGGAGGAGCCGGGGCAGGCCGTGCAGCCCGGCACCGACCTGGCCCTGCTGGCCGACGGCTACGCCTCGGTGACGGCGATCCGCGCGGTCACCGAGGTGGCGGACGTCGACCTGTCGGGCCTCGGCGACGGCTGAGGGCCCCCACCCTCCCGCGTCGTGGCGGGTCGGTGGGGTGTTGTCGGCGGGTCAGGCGCCGGGGAGGACCTCGGGCGTGGGCGCGCCGGCGTAGTAGGGCTCGGGGGCGCCGAAGAGGCCGAGCAGGCCGGTCACCCAGAGCTGCCGGTGCACGAACCGGCTCGGCTCGGTGACGACGAGCTTGACGCCGCTCACCTCGGCGGTCTGGAAGCCGGCGACCATCGCGCTGATGCCGACCGAGTCGATGAAGGTGACGAGCCGCATGTTCAGCTCGATCCGGCCGGGGCGCCCCTTGGTCAGGACCTCGGCGATCGCCTCGCGCACCTCGTATGCGGTGTCGACGTCGATCTCACCCCGCGGGGCGATCTCGATGACACCACCGGGCAGGACCGACTTCACGATCGACAGGCTCACGCGAGCACCTCCACTCGCCCGTCCGACGGGCGCCTCATCAGTACGCGGGCCGCGACCGAGAGTATTCCTCCGACGGCCTCGGTCGCCACCCCTCGGGATGAGCAATTCGCGGACGAGGGCACGGCAAGTCGCCCAAATCCGAACTATTGACGTTTTGTCCAACCAACGATCAGCTGCCGCTGACGCGTCGCGCCCCAGGGTAGCCGGCTGCTGCCGCCACCGCCCAGCAGCGGACCCCTCGGGCGTGGCCTGTACCGCTTCGGCCCCCGGCCTTGCCCGTACTGCCTAGCATCGGCTCGGAGACACGACTGCGACCGGGAGGACGATCGATGCTCAGGAGACTTGCCGCGCTGGCCGGCGTCAGCGCGCTGTTGGCCCTCGTACTGGCCTGCGGGTTCGGCGGCGGCGGTGGCGATGACGACGACGATGACGACGACTTCGCGCGGGGCGTGAGCGCGGCGGTCGCCGTCCGCTGACGCCCCCGCACCGCCCGCCGACGTCACCCGGGTCGCGGCACCCGCCGCCGCGCCGGGTTTGCGGAACCGCCCCACGGGGCACAGGCGGAAACGAGCGAACCGTCACACGCCGGTGCGACGCCGAAGTCCGAAGTGGCCGCCGGCTTCGGCACCCGAGGAGGTAACCCACCATGTTCGCAAGCAACCTGCTGGACCGCCGCAGCAAGCCCGAGCGCGTCACGGACCAGGCGTGGCAGCACCTGGTCTCGGCGGTCAGCTCCGCCGGTGACAGCGTCCGGGACACCGCCCGTTCGGCTCGCCGAGGCGGTTCCGGTTTCGCCGACGAGGCCGGCGACCTGGTGGGCTCCGCGGCGGACGAGGCCCGCCGCCGGGCCACCCTCGCCTTCGACGCGCTGGCCGGCCGCCGTCCCGCGTTGCCCTGGACGCTGCTGATCGGCGCCGCGCTGGTCGGCGCGGCGATCGGCTGGGCCGCCGGCACCGCCGCGCGGGCCGCCGGCAGCCGGGGCGACCGGGCGATGGACGACATCGAGTTCGTCGACGTCGACCGCCCCAACTCCCCGGTCGGCCTCGACGGCTGACCGGCCCGGCACACGCTCGCGGCGAACGGGCCCCGGCCGACGGCGAGTCGGCCGGGGCCCGCGCCTGTCCGGGGTGGCTTCCGACACCAGGCCGCCTGTCCGGGGTGGCTTCCGGCAGCAGGCGTCACCTCACCTCGCGCCCCGCCTCAGAGGGCGGCGACGCTCGCCGGTGCCCGCTCCGCGCGGCTCAGCGCGCGCAGCACCGCCGGCTGCCCGTGCCGGCGTACGGCGAGGCGGACCAGCAGCGTCAGCACCGGATCGACCGCCTCGGCCGGCAGCTCCGGGGTGGGCACGCCGACGCTGACCGCGAGGTCGTCGGCGTGCACGACGAGTTCCATCAGCCGGGTGACCAGGTAGTCGTCCAGGGTGAGCGACCACGGGCCACGGGCCACGTGCACCACCCGCTCGGGTGGCTCCGAGAGCAGCACGCCGGTCAGCTCGCGCAGCGTGGCGGCGCACCGGTCGACCAGAGCGGCCGGGCCGTCGGCGGCGAGGCCGTCACCGGCGCGGCGGATGGCGACATTGACCGTGGCGTCGACCGGGGCGCCGAGCCAGGTGCCGCGCGCGTAGTGGTCGAGCAGCCCCACGGGGTCACCGGCGGGGACGGGCGCGGCCAGCACGGCGGGGACGCCGAGCACCTGGCTGGCGAGGTGACCGGCCAGGCCCCCCACGCCGAACGCGGGCAGGGCGCTCGGTTCGTCCCAGCGGGCCGCGACGGCGGGGTCGGTGAGCAGGTCCACCGCCGAACGCGCGGCGGTGAGATAGGCCGTCCTGATCGGATTCACGGAGGGTCCCTCCTTCGACGGGCGATCCCCCGAGCCTATGGCGCGCTCCGTCGGCATGCCGGCCTGTCGATGCGTGCCGGGGTGCGGCCGACTCCTCGGCGCTCACCGACCCGGTACCGGCTCCACCGCCGCCCCGCGCGACCGCGCACGTCCCGCCCCTGGTCGGAACGGGGTGCGCGGTCGGCGGGGCGGGACGGTCAGCGGGCGGTGCAGGTGACGGTGGCCGGCGCGGTGTTCGCCCCGGTCGTACTGCCGAGGAAGCCGGCGGTGGCGGTGGCGCCCGCCCCGAGGGCGCCGTTCCAGCCGGCGTCACGGACGGAGACCGTCGCCCCGGTCTGGGTGTGCGTGCCGCCCCAGAGCTGGGTGATCTTCTGGCCGTCGGGGAAGGTCCAGCCCACCGTCCAGCCGGCGATCGCCGCGCTGCCGGCGTTGCGGACCACCAGCTCGCCCTGGAAGCCGCCCTGCCAGGAGCCGGTCACCCGGTACGTCGCGGTGCAGCCGCTGGTCGGCGGCGGGGTGGTCGGGGGCGGGG
>NZ_JBPQTK010000023.1:0-62670 GCF_051386315.1 Micromonospora sp. URMC 107 | reverse complement strand
GGGGGTGGGAGTGGCGTGGGGATAGGGTCGGTGGGGCGAAGGGAGTGGCCGGTGAGGGTGTTGGCGGCGATGTCGGGCGGGGTCGACTCGGCGGTCGCGGCGGCGCGGGCCGTGGAGGCGGGGCACGACGTGACCGGCGTGCACCTGGCGCTGGCCCGCAACCCGCAGACCTACCGCACCGGGGCGCGCGGCTGCTGCACGCTGGAGGACTCCCGGGACGCCCGGCGGGCCGCCGACGTCATCGGCATCCCGTTCTACGTCTGGGACATGGCCGACCGCTTCCACTCCGAAGTGGTGGACGACTTCGTCGCGGAGTACGCGGCCGGTCGTACGCCCAACCCCTGCCTGCGCTGCAACGAGAAGATCAAGTTCGCGGCGGTGCTGGACCGGGCCGTGGCCCTGGGCTTCGACGCCGTGGTCACCGGCCACCACGCCCGGCTCGGCGCGGACGGCCTGCTGCGGCGCAGCGTCGACCTGCCCAAGGACCAGTCGTACGTGCTGGCGGTGCTCACCCGCGCGCAGCTGGACCGGTCGATCTTCCCGCTCGGCGGCTCGACGAAGGCGCAGGTCCGCGAGGAGGCCGCCCGGCGGGGGCTGGCGGTGGCCGACAAGCCGGACTCGCACGACATCTGCTTCATCGCCGACGGGAACACCCGCGGCTTCCTCGCCGAGCGGCTCGGCGAGGCGCCCGGCGAGGTGGTGGACGCCACCACCGGCGCCGTGGTGGGCAGCCACACCGGCGCGTACGCGTACACGGTCGGTCAGCGGCGCGGCCTGCACCTGGACCGCCCGGCGCCGGACGGCCGGCCGCGCTACGTGCTCTCCATCACGCCGAAGACCAACACCGTGACGGTGGGCCCGGCCGAGGCGCTGGAGGTCTCCCGGGTGCGCGCCGAGCGTCCGGTCTGGACGGGCGGGCCGCGTCCCGACGCGCCGCTGGAGTGCGAGGTGCAGCTGCGGGCGCACGGGGACGTGGTGCCGGCGACGGTCGAGCTGACCGCAGACGGCCTGCGCGCCGAGCTGCGCCGCCCCGTCCGCGGGGTCGCCGCCGGCCAGGCGATCGTGGTGTACCGGCCCGACCCGGCTGGCGACGTCGTGCTCGGCTCCGCCACCATCGCCGGCTGACGACTCACCCGCCGATCCGCGGACCGGATAGTCTTCGGCCGTGACAGCTCAGGTGTGGCCCTGGCCGGCCGGCGCGGCGACCGGCATCGGTTCGCTTCCCGGCACCGACATCGCCGAGGCGCAACGGATCGTCCTCGGTGAGCTTCCGGCCCTGCCCCACCTGCCGGAGCTGCCGGCCCGGGGCCCCGGCGCCGACCTGATCGGCCGGACCGCCGGCCTGCTGGTCGAGCTTCCGGTGGAGCTGTACGCCGCCCGGTGGCGGATCGCGCCGCGCCCGGGACGGGAACTGCGCCGCGCCCGCGACCTGATGGAACGCGACCTCGACCAGCTCGCCGAGCAGGCCGAGGAGTACGCGGGGCCGGTCAAGATCCAGGCCGGCGGCCCGTTGACCCTGGCCGCGTCCCTGGAGCTGCCGATCGGCGGCCGGATGCTGCGCGACCCCGGCGCGGTCCGGGATCTCACCGGCTCGCTCGCCGAAGGGCTGCGCGGGCACGTCGCGGCGGTCGCCCGCCGGCTGCCGCGCGCCACCGTGCTGCTCCAGCTCGACGAGCCGTCGCTGCCGACGGTGCTCGCCGGGCGGGTGCCCACCGAGAGCGGGCTCGGCGCGTACCGGGCCGTGGAGCCGGCCGACGCCGCGTCGCTGCTGCGCACGGTCGTCGAGGCGGCCGGGGTGCCGACCGTGGTGCACTGCTGCGCGCCGGAGGTGCCGCTGGAGCTGATCCGCTCGACCGGCGCCGTCGGCGTGGCGCTCGACCTCGGCCTCGTCACCGACCTGGACCCGCTGGGCGAGGCGATCGACGCCGGGCTCGGGCTGCTGGCCGGCGCCGCGCCCACCGGGCCGTCGGCCGCCGGTCGCCCGCCGACCTCGGCGCAGATCGCCGACCGGGTACGCCAGCTCTGGGACCGCCTCGGGTTTCCCCGCCGGCAGCTCGCCGAGCAGGTCGTGGTGACCCCCGCCTGCGGGCTCGCCCACGCCACCGGACCGTACGCGCGCGCGGTGCTCGCCGCCTGCCGGGACGCGGGACGGCGGCTCGCCGAGGACTGAGGTTTCCTGTCGTACGGGCGGGGCAGGAAGCCGACATGATCGGACAACCGCGCCGGTCGAGCCGGCGATGCCGGGCGCGCCCCGGACCGGCACCTCGCTCGTCACCGCGCGGTCGCGAGCGGGGCCGGCGACGGCGCCGGGTGGTGCGGGTCGCCTGCGGGCGGCATGATCGCGGGCATGATCGACACTCCGCTCCGGCGGGCCGCCGGCTCCCTCTTCGGCCTCGCCTACGGTGACGCGCTGGGCAAGCCGACCGAGTTCCTGACCGTCGCCGAGATCGTTCGCCGCTACGGGCCCGCCGGCCCACGCGACCTCGCCGGCGACCCGGCGCTGGTGACCGACGACACCCAGATGGCGCTGGCGGTCGGCTGGGCGCTGCACGACGCGCCGGCGCTGACTCCGGAGTCGGTCGAGCCGCTGCTGCGGGCGCGCTTCCTCGACTGGGCGGCCAGCCCGGAGAACAACCGGGCGCCGGGCATGACGTGCCTGCGCGCCTGCGCCGAACTCGAGCGCGGGATGCGCTGGCAGGAGGCGACGGTGGCCGGCTCGAAGGGCTGCGGGGCCAACATGCGGGTCACCCCGGTCGGCCTGGTCGACGTCGACCTGGACACCCTCGCCGGGCTGGCCCAGCTCCAGGCGGGGCTGACCCACGGCCACCCGACCGGCCTCGCGGCCAGCGAGCTGACCGCGTACGCGGTGCGGCTGCTGCGCGACGGCGCGGCGCTGGCGGAGCTGCCCCGGCTGCTCGTCGACCGGGCCCGCGACCAGCGGCGGGTCTACCGCGCCGACTGGCTCGGCGACCTCTGGCAACGCCCCGGCGTGGACACGCCGGAGGACTTCATCGCCCGGGGCTGGGACGAGTGCCTCGTGGTCCTCGGCCGCCTCGACGCCGCCCTCGCCGGCCCGGACGACGGCGGCGACCCGTGCCGGCACACCGGCGAGGGGTGGATCGCCGAGGAGGCGCTGGGCACGGCCCTGTTCTGCGCGATCCGGCACGCCGACGACCCGGTGGCCGCGCTGGCCCGGGGCGCCACGACCGCCGGCGACTCCGACTCGATCGCCGCGCTGGCCGGCGCCTTCGTCGGCGCCGCGCTGGGCATGGCGGCCTGGCCCGCCCCGTGGGCCGCCCGCATCGAGTACGCCGACCAGCTCACCACCCTCGCCCTGGCCTGGGACTGACCCCGCGCTCCGACCCGGCCGGCACCCGTCCGGCCTGGTCGGACGGGGAATCCGTCGGCCCGCGGGTGCGGCCGGCCCGGGCCGGTGCGGGTCAGGCGCCGGGCAGGTGGGGGCCGGTGCGCGTCAGGCGCCGGGCAGGTGGGGGAGGCGGCGGATGCGGCGCCACAGGGCGGGGTCGCAGACGCCGGCGCGGCGGGAGAAGTCGGCGAGCGGCACGTGCACCGGCTCGGCCAGGTCGACGAAGCTGTCGTGCCCGGCGTCGGGATCCCACTCCCGGGTCGGGATGCGGACATGGTCGTCCCGGGCGCTCTTGTCCTGACTGGTGATCTTCAGGACGTCGGCGCCCCCGCTGTCGGCCCGCAGCACGAGGCAGGGCCGCACCTTCGAGCCGGTGCCGTCGGCGTACGGGACGTCGGCCCACCAGATCTCGCCGGGACGCGGCGACCCGGTGGGCGCCCGCTCGGCGGTACGCGGTCGGGGCGGCGCGGTGGACCGGCCGGGACCGCCCGGCGGCGTCCTGCGGCCGGGGCGGGAACGTGGCCGCCGGGGCGGACGTTCGGCGGTGTCGCGGTCGCCCCGCCGCCGGTCGTTCCACGCCCAGCCGGCGGCCACGGCCAGCACGATCGCCGCCGCCCAGAGCAGCCATTCCGGCATCCGTACCCCCGCCTGGTCAGTGGCGCGGCGCGGACGCCGCGGGTTCGACGGCGGGGCGGACCTGCCCGCGCGGCCCCGCCGTCCGGCGATCCTCGCACGCCGGCGGCCCCGTCGCCGCTCGGGCGCGGCGGGCGGCCGGCGGATTGTCCCACCGGCCCGATACGGTTCCGAGGTAGCGGAATCACGGGAGGTCGCACGGTGTCCGAGGAAGCCATTGCCCAGCAGGTCACTCCGGCACAGGAGGCGGCGGCGGGCGCCGAGCCGACCCCCGACGTCCGGGAGCGGCACGCCACGCTCAGCCAGGAGCTGACGGAGCACCAGTACCGCTATTACGTGCTGGACGCGCCGCTCATCCCCGACGCCGAGTTCGACCGGCTGCTGCGGGACCTGGAGGCGCTGGAGGAGCAGTTCCCGGCGCTGCGCACCCCCGAGTCGCCGACCCAGCGCGTCGGCGGCACCTTCTCCACCGACTTCACCCCGGTCGCCCACGCCGAGCGGATGCTCTCCCTCGACAACGCCTTCGCCGACGAGGAGCTGGCGGCCTGGGCCGAGCGGGTCGAGCGCGACGCGGGCGGGTCGGTGCCCTACCTCTGCGAGCTGAAGGTCGACGGGCTCGCCATCAACCTCACCTACGAGCGCGGGCGGCTGGTCCGGGCGGCGACCCGGGGCGACGGCCGCACCGGCGAGGACGTCACCGCCAACGTGCGCAGCATCGCCGACGTGCCGAGCCAGCTCGCCACGTCGGCCGAGTTCGGCGACGTGCCGGAGTTCGTCGAGGTCCGCGGCGAGATCTACTTCCCGGTGGCCGCCTTCGCCGACCTCAACGCCGGGCTGGTCGAGCAGGGCAAGCCCCCGTTCGCCAACCCGCGCAACGCCGCCGCCGGCAGCCTGCGCCAGAAGGACCCGCGGATCACCGCGTCCCGGCCGCTGCGGCTGGTGGTGCACGGCATCGGGGCCCGCCGCGGCTTCCAGCCGGTCACGCAGTCCGAGTCCTACGCGGCCCTGAAGGCGTGGGGGCTGCCGACCAGCGACCGCTGGCGGGTGGTGCCCGACCTGGCCGGTGTCGCGGAATACATCGCCCACTACGCCGAGCACCGGCACGACGTCGAGCACGAGATCGACGGCGTGGTGGTCAAGGTGGACCCGGTCTCCATCCAGGGGCGGCTCGGCTCGACCAGCCGGGCCCCGCGCTGGGCGATCGCCTTCAAATATCCGCCGGAGGAGGTGAACACGAAGCTGCTCGACATCGACGTCGAGGTCGGCCGCACCGGCCGGGTCACGCCGCGGGCCGTCCTCCAGCCGGTCAAGGTGGCCGGCTCCACCGTCGCCTACGCCACCCTGCACAACGCCCGGGAGGTCGAACGCAAGGGCGTCCTGATCGGCGACACCGTGGTGCTGCGCAAGGCCGGCGACGTGATCCCCGAGGTGCTCGGCCCGGTGGTCGACCTGCGCCCCGCCGACGCCCGGCCGTTCGTCATGCCCACCACCTGCCCGGCCTGCGGCACGCCGCTCGCGCCGGCGAAGGAGGGCGACGTCGACATCCGCTGCCCCAACTCCCGCACCTGCCCCGGTCAGCTGCGGGAGCGGGTCTTCCACCTCGCCGGTCGCAAGGTGTTCGACATCGAGGCGCTCGGCCACAAGGGCGCGGCGGCGCTGCTCGACGCCCAGGTCATCACCGACGAGGGCGACCTGTTCTCGTTGGACGAGAAGCAGCTCGCCCGGTCGCCCTTCTTCGTCAACAAGGACGGCACCCTCGGCAGCAACGCCGCCAAGCTGCTCGACAACCTCGCCGTGGCCAGGGAGCGCGACCTGTGGCGGGTGCTGGTGGGCCTGTCCATCCGGCACGTCGGCCCCACCGCCGCGCAGGCGCTCGCCCGGCACTTCCGCTCCATCGAGGCGATCGACCGGGCCAGCGAGGAGGAGCTCTCCTCGGTCGACGGCGTCGGGCCGACGATCGCCGCGAGCATCCGGGAGTGGTTCGCCGTGGACTGGCACCGCGAGGTGGTCCGCAAGTGGCGCGAGGCCGGCGTACGGATGGCCGAGGAGGCGGGAGACGAGGGGCCGCGCCCCCTGGAGGGGCTCACCGTCGTGGTGACCGGCACGCTGCCGGGGTTCAGCCGCGACCAGGCGTCCGAGGCGATCCAGAGCCGGGGCGGCAAGGTGAGCGGCTCGGTCTCCAAGAAGACGTCCTTCGTCGTGGTGGGCGAGAACCCCGGCTCGAAGGCCGACAAGGCGGCCAGCCTCAAGCTGCCGATCCTCGACGAGGACGGCTTCCGGGTGCTGCTCGACGCGGGCCCGGAGGCCGCCCGGGAGGTCGCCCGCACCGAGGAGTGACGCCGGGGGCGGGAGCGGCCACCGGCCCGGCGGGGCAGGTCGAGATACCAACTTAATTACGACTACGACCGATTCGCGACTGTCGTGCCGGGCATTGCGACACGGAGGGCGTTTCATTGGTGGCACGGCGTGCCACCGGGTCACGCCCCGTGGACCGAGCCCTCGGGAGGTGTGATGGAGGCCGCAGACTCGCGAAACTCCGTTCCGCCTGGCCGGGCACGCCCGTTCTTCGCCTTCGTCTGGTCGGTGGTCGCGCTGGCGGCGGTGCTCTGCGTACGTCCGCTGCTCGACCTCCCGGCCGAGCTGCCGCGACTGCCGGTGGCGTTCTGGGTGATGGCGGCCCTGGCCGTCGGCTGTGACGCGCGCCCGTTCGTCCCGCCCGGACGCCGGCAGACCTCGGCCGTCTTCCCGTCCACCTGCTTCACCTTCGCCATCCTGCTCGGCTGGGGGTTCGGCCCGGCGATCCTGGTGCAGGCAGTGGCCGTCATCGTCTCCGGTTGGCGGATGGGCCACGCCCCGTGGCGGACCGCCTTCAACGCCGCCCAGTACGCCGCGGCGCTGGGCGCCGCGTACGCGGTCACCTGGCTGGGGCCGGGGACCATCTTCGACGGTGGCCGGCTGCGCGGGACGGACGTGCTGGCGGTGGGCGGCGCGACGGTGGCCTGGTTCGCCGTCAACTACGCGCTGGTCAGCGCGGCCGTCCGGCTGCGCTTCGGCGACCGGTGGTGGCCCAGCCTGCGGCAGGGGCTGGGCTTCGAGCTGCTCTCCACCGGCTCGTTGCTGCTGCTCGCCCCGGTGCTGGTCGCGGCGGCGCGGGCCAGCGCGGCGCTGATCCCGCTGGTGCTGGTGCCGCTGTTCGCCGTCTACCGGATGGCCCGGCTCAGCGTCGAGCAGCAGCAGCTCGCCTCCCTGGACCCGCTCACCGGCCTGCCCAACCGCAAGGCGCTGCTGGCCGAGGTCGGCGAGCAGGTGCACCTGCACGCCGAACGGGCGGCCCGCGGCGAGCCCGACGCCCGGCTGGCCCTGCTCCTGATCGACCTCGACCGGTTCAAGAACGTCAACGACGCGCTCGGGCACGCGGTGGGGGACCGGCTGCTGGTCGAGGTGAGCGCCCGGCTGACCGGCGTGGTCGGTGAGGGCATGGTCGCCCGGCTGGGCGGGGACGAGTTCGCCATCGTGACGACCGGCCTGGCCGACGTCGACGAGGCCCGTGAGCTCGCCGGCCGGGTGGTCCGCGCGCTGGCCGAGCCGGTGTCGCTGGACGGGTTGCCGCTCGACGTGGGCGGCTCGATCGGCATCGCGCTCTTCCCCGAGCACGGCGAGGACTTCGCGACCCTGATGCGCCACGCCGACGTGGCGATGTACGACGCCAAGCACCGCAACGACACCGTGGCGGTCTACGCGGCCGAGTCCGACCACAACTCCGCCGAGCGGCTCGGCCTGCTCGCCGACCTGCGCCGGGTGCTGGAGGCGGGCCGTCCGGCCGGCGACCCGCCCGGGGCGGTCCGGGCCGTCGAGGCCGACCTGTCGGACGACGACGCCCCCTGGCGAGCGGAGGACGGCGCCCCGGTCGCCGGCGGGGCGCGGGGCGGGGACGGAGCCGCGCTCCCGGCGGACGTCGCGGGTCTCGCCCCCGGGTCCGGCCGCTGGCGGCTGCGCCGGCGCAGGCAGCGCCCGGGGCCGCCGCCCACCGACGAGCTGATCAACCGGATCGTGACCGCCGCCGACCCGATCCGCCGCCGGGCGGTGGCCGCCGGGGAGACCGGCCCCGACCGGGGCGACGGTCCCGGCCGTCGCGGCGGTGCCGGGCGCCCGGGCGGGCAGGGCGCCGCAGTCGTACGCCGGCAGGGCCCGCCCGTCGACGACGGCGTGGAGGATCGCGGCGGCGACCGCGCCCCGACGGGCCGGCGGGGGGCCCGGCACGCCACGGCCGGCGGGCACGACGCGGACACCGCCGCGGCCGTCGACGCGGGCGCAATCACCATGTACTACCAGCCGCAGAT
This sequence comes from Micromonospora sp. URMC 107, assembly GCF_051386315.1. Classification (NCBI taxonomy): domain Bacteria; kingdom Bacillati; phylum Actinomycetota; class Actinomycetes; order Micromonosporales; family Micromonosporaceae; genus Micromonospora; species Micromonospora sp. URMC 107. Next base: position 54,330 of record NZ_JBPQTK010000023.1, on the reverse strand, counting down.
CGCCATCGCGACCGGCGAGGTGGTCGGCGTGGAGGCGCTGCTGCGCTGGCGGCACCCCCGCCGGGGGATGGTGGACCCCGAGGAGCTGATCCGGGTCGCCGAGCAGAGCGCGGTGATGCGGCTGCTCACCCGCCGGGTGGTGGACGACGTGGTGGAACAGCTCGCCAAGTGGTCGGCCGCCGGGATGAGCCTGCCGGCGGCGCTCAACGTGAGCGTGCGGGACCTGCACACCGGCGAGATCGCCGACCAGATCGCCGACCGGCTCGCCCGGTACGGCGTGCCGCCGCGGCGGCTGCAACTGGAGATCACCGAGGGCGCCCTGATGGCCGACCCGCGCCGGGTGCTGGCCACCATCACCCGGCTGCACCGGATCGGCGTGGGCATCGCGCTGGACGACTTCGGCACCGGCTACTCCTCCCTCCAGCACCTGCGGCGGCTGCCGCTGTCCGAGGTGAAGGTGGACCGCTCCTTCGTGCTCGGGATGGCCGAGGACGCCGACGACGCGGCGATCGTGAAGTCGACGATCGAGCTGGCGAAGGCGCTCGGGCTGCGGGTGGTCGCCGAGGGCGTCGAGGACGAGCGCACCTGGCGCATGCTGTACGCGGCGGGCTGCGACGCGGCGCAGGGCTGGTTCTACGCCCGGCCGATGCCGGCCGAGGAACTGGTCGGCTGGCTGGCCCGCTACCGGCCGGTCCGCCCCACGCCCAGCCCCGACGCGGAGATCCCCCGCCGGCACGCCCGCTGAGCCACCGCCCCTCGCCGGTGTGGCCGTCGGCGCACGACGCCCCGCCGCGTGGGAGGGGGAGTCGGGGACGCGCCGCCGGGGCGGAACAATAGACTCGCTCCGGTCACCGCGCGTCACGCACCTCGTCCGCGCGGCCGACACCCGGTCCGACCCGCAGCACCGTCACGAAGGGGGCACCGATGGCCGCCATCTCCCGCGAGGAGGTCGCGCACCTGGCGCGACTGTCGCGGCTCGCCGTCACGGAGGAGGAGCTGGACACCTTCGCCGGCCAGCTCGACGTGATCCTCCAGGCGGTCGCGCAGGTCGGCGAGGTCGCCGCGGCGGACATCCCGCCGACGTCGCACTCGGTGCCGCTGACCAACGTCCTGCGGGACGACGTGGTGGTGCCCGGGCTGACCCCGCAGGAGGCGCTGTCGGGCGCGCCCGACGCCGAGGAGCAGCGGTTCCGCGTACCGCGGATCCTGGATGAGGATGTGGCGTCATGACGCAGACCGACCTGACCAGACTGACCGCGACGGAGATCGCGGGGCTCGTCGCCAGCGGTGAGACCTCCGCCGTCGAGGTCACCCGGGCGCACCTGGACCGGATCGCCGCCGTCGACGACCGGGTCAACGCGTTCCTGCACGTCGACGCCGAGGGCGCGCTCGCCGCCGCCGGCGAGGTCGACGCCCGCCGCGCCGCCGGCGAGCAGCTGGGCCCGCTGGCCGGCGTGCCGGTGGCCGTCAAGGACGTGCTGACCACCAAGGGCGTGCCGACCACCGTCGGGTCGAGGATCCTGGAGGGCTGGCGCCCGCCGTACGACTCGACGATCGTGCAGCGGCTGCGCGCCGCCGGCACGGTGATGCTCGGCAAGACCAACATGGACGAGTTCGCGATGGGCTCCTCCACGGAGTACTCGGCGTACGGGCCGACGCACAACCCGTGGGACCTCAGCCGCATCCCCGGCGGCTCGGGCGGTGGCAGCGCCGCGGCGCTGGCCGCGTACGAGGCGCCGCTGGCGATCGGCTCCGACACCGGCGGCTCGATCCGCCAGCCCGGCGCGGTCACCGGTACCGTCGGCGCGAAGCCCACCTACGGCGGCACCTCCCGCTACGGCCTGGTGGCGTTCTCGTCCTCCCTGGACACCCCGGGCCCCTGTGCCCGTAACGTGCTGGACGCGGCGCTGCTGCACGAGGTGATCGGCGGGCACGACCCGCGCGACTCCACCTCGATCCCGCAGCCGGTGCCGGACGTGGTGGCCGCCGCCAGGCTCGGCGCGACCGGCGACCTGACGGGCGTGAAGCTCGGCATCGTCACGGAGTTCGTCGGCGAGGGCGCCGAGCCGGGCGTGATGGCGGCGTTCCGCGAGTCGGTCGACGCGCTGACCAAGCTGGGCGCCGAGATCGTCGAGGTGTCCTGCCCCCACTTCCGGTACGCGCTGCCGGCGTACTACCTGATCGCCCCGAGCGAGGCATCCTCCAACCTGGCCCGGTTCGACGGCGTCCGGTTCGGCCTGCGGGTCGGCGACGACGGCAACCGGTCGCTGGAGGAGGTCATGTCGCTGACCCGCGAGGCCGGCTTCGGGGCCGAGGTCAAGCGCCGGATCATGATCGGCACGTACGCGCTCTCGTCGGGCTACTACGACGCCTACTACGGGCAGGCGCAGAAGGTCCGGACGCTGATCACCCGGGACTTCACCGCCGCGTTCGAGCAGGTCGACGCGCTGATCTCGCCGACCACCCCGTTCGTGGCGTTCCCGATCGGCGCGCGCACCGCCGACCCGTACCAGATGTACCTGGCCGACCTGTTCACCATCCCGACGAACCTGTACGGCGGGCCGGGCATCTCGGTGCCGTGCGGGCTCTCCGACGGGCTGCCGGTCGGCTTCCAGGTCATGGCGCCGACGATGGCCGACGACCGCATGTACCGGGTCGCCGCCGCGCTGGAGAGCGTCGTCGGCACCTTCACCCCACCGGCACTGTGAGGCAGGAGCTCAGATGACGACGACACTGCCCGCGTACGACGAGGTCGTCGCGCGCTACGAACCGGTGATCGGCCTGGAGACCCACGTCGAGCTGGGCACGAACACCAAGATGTTCTGCGGCTGCCCGACCGACTTCGGTGGCGAGCCGAACACCCGGGTCTGCCCGGTCTGCCTGGGCCTGCCGGGCTCCCTGCCGGTCGCCAACCGGGCCGCCATCGAGGCGACCATCCGCATCGGCCTGGCGCTGAACTGCTCGATCGCCGAGTGGTGCCGGTTCGCGCGGAAGAACTACTTCTACCCGGACATGCCGAAGGACTTCCAGATCAGCCAGTACGACGAGCCGCTGTGCTTCGAGGGCTACCTGGACGTCGAGGTGAACGGCGAGCTGGTCCGGATCGGCATCGAGCGGGTGCACCTGGAGGAGGACACCGGCAAGACGCTGCACGTCGGCGGCGCCACCGGGCGCATCCACGGCGCCACCGAGTCGCTGGTCGACTACAACCGGGCCGGCATCCCGCTGGTGGAGATCGTCACCAAGCCGGTTCCCGGCACCGGCGCGCTGGCCCCCGAGGTGGCCCGCGCGTACGTCACCGAGCTGCGCGACGTGATCCGTTCCCTGGGCGTCTCCGACGTGCGGATGGAGGAGGGGTCGCTGCGCTGCGACGTGAACACCTCCCTCAACCTGCCCGGCGAGGAGTGGGGCACCCGGACGGAGACCAAGAACGTCAACTCGCTGCGGTCCGTCGAGCGGGCCGTCCGGTCGGAGATCATCCGGCAGGCGTCCGTGCTCGACGCGGGCGGCCGGATCACCCAGGAGACCCGGCACTTCCACGAGGACACCGGCGACACCACGCCGGGCCGGTCCAAGGAGACGGCGACCGACTACCGGTACTTCCCGGAGCCCGACCTGGTGCCGCTGGCCCCGGACGCCGCCTGGGTCGCCGAGCTGAAGGCCGCGCTGCCCGAGCTGCCCCGGCTGCACCGCCGGCGGCTCCAGGAGCAGTGGGGGCTCTCCGACGCGGACATGCAGTCGGTGCTCAACGCTGGCGCGGTCGAGCTGATCGAGGCCACGGTCGCCGCCGGCGCGACCCCCGCCGCCGCCCGCAAGTGGTGGCTGGGTGAGCTGTCCCGGCGGGCCAACGAGACCGGCGTGGAGCTGGCCGACGTCGGGGCCACCCCGGCGCAGGTGGCGGAGCTCCAGGGCCTGGTCGACGCCGGCAAGCTCAACGACAAGCTGGCCCGCGCCGTCCTGGAGGGCGTGGTGGCCGGTGAGGGCTCGCCGACGCAGATCATGACCAACCGGGGCCTGGAGGTCGTCTCCGACACGGGCGCGCTCACCGCCGCCGTCGACGAGGCGATCGCCGCCAACCCCGACATCGCCGACAAGATCCGCAGCGGCAAGGTCGCCGCGGCCGGCGCGCTGGTCGGCGCGGTCATGAAGACCACCCGGGGCCAGGCCGACGCCAAGACCGTCCGCGAGCTGATCCTGGAGCGCCTCGGCGCCTGACCGACAGGGAAGGCACCTTCCTGACGCCCCTCGTACAGGGAGGTGCCTTCCGTAACCCCGAGCCGCCGCGTGCGCCCGTCGCGCGCGGCGGCTGCGCAGCTCGAAGCACCTCGCGCGACCCGCCCGCCCCCGACCGGCCGTCAACGGTGACGTGCCGGACCCCTGGAGTCGACCGTGAACCGTACCGACCTCGACGTCCTCGACGAGATCCAGCAGCGGGTGCTCTGGCTCGCGACCCGGATCGTGGACGCGGCCAACCACGACCGAGACACCGGCGACGGGGTGAAGGTGGGCGGGCACCAGGCGTCCAGCGCCTCGCTGGTCACGGCGATGACGGCGCTGTGGTTCGCGCACCTCGACGCCGAGGACCGGGTGGCCGTCAAGCCGCACGCCTCGCCGGTCTTCCACGCCATCCAGTACCTGCTGGGCAACCTCGACCGCTCCTACCTGACGAGGCTGCGCGCCCGGGGCGGGCTCCAGTCGTACCCGTCGCGGACCAAGGACCCGGACGAGGTGGACTTCTCCACCGGCTCGGTCGGGCTCGGCGCGGCGGCGCCGCTGTTCGCCGCCGCGACCCGCCGATACGTCGACGCGCACTTCGGGGCCCGCCCGCGCTCCCGGTTCGTCGCGCTGATCGGCGACGCCGAACTGGACGAGGGGAACATCTGGGAGGCCGTCGCCGACCCGGCCACCACCGGCCTGGGCAACGTGATGTGGCTGGTCGACTTCAACCGGCAGTCGCTGGACCGGGTGGTGCCCGGGGTGCGGATCAACCAGTGGCGGGGCCAGTTCGAGGCCGCCGGCTGGCACGTGGTCGAGGTCAAGTACGGCCGCCGGCTCGCCGAGGCGTACGCCCGGCCGGGCGGCGAGGCGCTGCGCGTCTGGATCGACGCGATGCCCAACGAGCAGTACCAGTCGCTGTTCGGGCTGACCGGCGCGGCGCTGCGCAGGCAGTTCCTCGACGGCGCGCCCGACGGGATCGAGGCGTTCATCGCCGACATCGGCGACGACGAGCTGGGGCCGCTCGTCACCGACCTGGGCGGGCACGACATGGCGGCGATGCTCGACGCGTACGCCCAGTGCGACGCCGTCACCGACCGGCCCAGCGTGGTCTTCGCGTACACCGTCAAGGGGTGGGGGCTGCCGATCGCCGGCAATCCGCGCAACCACTCGGCGCTGCTCACCACCGAGCAGCTCGACGCGCTGCGCGCGGCGCACGGACTGACGCGGGAGACCGAGTGGGACCGCCTGGACCCGGCGTCCCCGGCCGGCATCCGGGCCGGCGAGCGCCGGGAGGCGCTGTCCCGCGCGCCCCGCGAGCGGGCGCTGGGCGTCACCGTCCCGGACACGACGCGGGTACGCGCGAACAAGCCGATCTCGACGCAGGAGGTCTTCGGCCGGGTGCTGGTCGAGCTGGCCCGCAACCCCGAGGTGGGCCGATACCTGGTGACCACCGCGCCGGACGTCGCGACCTCCACCAACCTGGCCGGGTTCATCAACAAGACCGGCGTCTTCGCCCCGACGGAGCAGCGCTCCTGGACCGAGGACCGGATGCTGCGCTGGACCGAGAGTCCCGCCGGGCAGCACATCGAGCTGGGCATCTCGGAGATGAACCTGTTCCTGCTGCTCGGGCAGCTCGGCCTCGCCTGGGACCTGTCGGCGCAGCCGCTGCTGCCGGTCGGCACGGTCTACGACCCGTTCGTGCTGCGTGGCCTGGACGCGTTCCTCTACGGCACCTACTCGGGCTCCCGGTTCGTGGTCGCCGGCACCCCGTCGGGCATCACGCTCGCCCCGGAGGGCGGCGCCCACCAGTCGACCATCACCGCCTCGGTGGGCCTGGAACTGCCCGGGGTGACGTTCCTCGAACCCGCGTACGCGGCCACCCTTGACTGGCTGCTCTGCGACGCGCTGGGCCAGATCGCCGGCGGGGCGACCCCGTCCGCGACGGCCGCTCCCGCCGAGGACGGGGCGTACTACTTCCGGCTCAGCACCCGCCCGATCGACCAGGCGCCCTTCGAGGCGGCACGGGCCCGGCTCGGCGACGCGGTGCTGCGCCGGCAGGTGGTCGCCGGGGCGTACCGGCTGGTCGACGCCCACGAGGCGTACCCGCACCTGGCCGACGCCCCGGTGGTGCAGCTCGCCGCCTCCGGCGCGGTGCTGCCCGAGGTGCTCGAAGCGGCGGCGGAACTGGCCGAGGAGGGCATCGCCGCGCACGTCGTCGACGTCACCTCGCTGGACCGGCTCTACCGGGCCTGGCAGCGCACCCTGCGCCAGGGCGTACGCACGGCCACGGTGCCGAGCGTGCCCGGCGCGCTGCGCTCGGCGTTCGCCGACCGGGTGCCGGTGGTGACGGTGCACGACGCCGCCTCGCACGCCATGGCCTGGCTCGGCTCGGCGCTCGCCGCCCCGGCGGTGCCGCTGGGCGTGGACGAGTTCGGCCAGTCCGGCAGCGTCCACGACCTGTACGACCTGCACGACCTGCTGCCCGGCAGCATCGTCAACGCCGCCCTCGCGGCCCTCTCCCTGCGCTGATTCGCAGGGCGTCGTCCCCGGCCGGACCGCGCGGTGCCGCGCCGTGTCATGCCGCGCCGTGTCATGCCGCGCCGGGGCGGGCCGCACCGCGCTGTTCCGGGCCGTGACGTGCTGCTCGGAGTCGTGCCTGGGACGCCGGGTGGGCAGGTACCGCGGCCTGGTTCGGACGGCCGGCTCACTGCTTCGGCGTGGGCGGCCGCGCGGGCGACGGTCGCGTCGGTGCGGGACGTAGGCGACACGGCCTCGGTCCAGGAGGCAACTTGCACTGAGAGGGGCACGGTCCGCGAGCCAGCGCCAGGGTCATCTTCGCGGTCTCCGCCCGGAGGCAGCTGGCGACCATACTGGAATCACTGACAGTTTTCAGCCCTCGATGTGACTGAGGGTGACGGTTGGTGTGGGGTGCGACGGTGGTCACTTGCGCCCTTTGCTCTGCAGCCATCGACGCACCACGCTGCTGACCAGCAGCAACGTCGATACTGCCGATCGAAGGCAGCCAGGCTTTCGCTACTCGGAGTTGCTGGTGCGTCCGTGGATGCAGAGCAAAGCGTCCGAGTGGCTAGGTCGAGGGCCGGCGGTGCCGCTACTCAGCGCAATGGGCCCGAGTGGAGGGCAGTGCGCAAGGCGTTCAGGACGGACCGCGCGGCGCAGGGCGATCGGGGACAGAGCGAGCAGGGCAGGGCGACCAGCGGGTCGGCGGCAACGGGGTCGGGGGCAACGGGTCGGGGGCAACGGGTCGGCGTCAGCGGGGTCGGCGTCAGCGGGGTCGGGGTCAGCGGGTCGGGGTGGGGGTGACCGGGACGGGCGCGCCGGCCTTCGGGTCCTCCACGACGTGCCGCTCCAGGTTCACCTGCGCCTGCCCCGTGCCGCCGACGGTGATGTCGTCGTACGCCTGGAGCAGCTTGTCCTTGTCGAAGTAGAGCACGGTCATCGACAGCGGGGTGGGCTTCTCGCCCTCCAGGCCGCGCAGGCCGGCGCCGCCCGTGGACCCCTGCACCATCAGCTGGGTGGGTCCCTTCCCGGGCACCTCCGGCAGCTTCGAGACCTGCCGGTCGTGGGTGTGCCCGGCGAGCACCAGCGGGCAGGTGCCCGACAGCGGGCCGGCGGAGGCCGGGTCGTGCACCAGCGCGATGTCCACCGGGCGTGGCGAGCTGCCTACCGTGGCCGCGAGCTGGTCGCCGACGCCGATGAGCTGGTCCGCCGTCTGCCGGGTGAGCCCGCTGCCCGCCGGCGAGGTGTTCTTGTCGGGGGTGAAGCGCGGGTCGCCGATACCGGCGATCGTCAGCCCCGCGACCGTGGTGGTCGTGTTGTTCAGCACGATCGCGTTCGGCTGGCGGGCCACGGCCGCCGCCGTACGCCCCGAGTCGTGGTTGCCCCGGATGTAGACGTACGGCTTCTTGAGCAGACCGATCGAGCCGACGTACGAGGCCTCCGGCTCGGAGCCCCAGTCGGTGATGTCCCCGGTGTCGATCACCACGTCGATGCCGAACTGCTCGACGACGGTGCGGATGAGCTGCCAGCCGGTCGGGTTGAGGTGCATGTCGGAGACGTGCAGGACGCGGGTCGTGCCGGGGGCCGGCTCGTAGACCGGCAGCGACGACACGGTGGTGTAGAGCTGGCTGACGTTGCCGACGATGCGCTGGAGCTGCTCGGCGTACCGGCTGTAGTCGTTCGCAATCCGGCGGGCGTCACCGACGATCGCGGGGGCGTTGACCAGCAGCCCCTCGTAGCGCGGCTCCTCGATCGACTCCGGCCGGATGGTGGCCGCGGCGGCGCCGAGGCTGCCGGCGGTGATCACCAGCGCCAGCCCGCCGGCCCAGGCCGCCCGGCGGGTGTCGCGGAAGACCAGCAGGGCCAGCAGCAGGGTGACCAGCACCGCCGAGGCGAGCGTCCGCAGGCCGAGCCGCAGCACGCCCTCGCGGACGTCGTGGACGGCCGACTGGCTCGCCCGGTTGATGCTCGCCGGATCGTCGAGCAGCGCCTCGGTGCGGCTCTGGTCCAGCGCGCCCAGCTCCACCGTCAGGTGGGTCGGCCCGTCGTGGCTGTCGAGCAGCAGCGCACCCAGCGGCGGGATGTCGACGGTGGTGCCGCCGCCCATCGCCGGCGCGACCGTGAGGTCGGCCTGGAACGGGCCGATGTCGGTGCTCACCCGGCCGCCGGCGAGCACGCCGAGCACCGCGCCGACCAGGGCGATGACGAGGACCGCCAGGGTCACCCCGGTCGCGCGGAGGACTCGCCGGCCGGTCCGGTCGGCGCCGTCCGACCCCGGTGTCGGGCGCGGGGCGCGACCGGTCGCCGAGGCGCCCTCGTCCCGGTTCGCGTGCTGTTCGTTCTCCTGGCCGTCCATGGTGAGATTCTGACCTGCCCACTGAAGGATCTTGGGAAACCCCGACGAGCCGGTGCGTCAGCTCCGGCCGGCCCCGCCGCCGGCGAAGACGAGCCGCAGCAGCCGGTCGTCCTCGGGCACCGGCTGGCCCCGCCCGTCGTGGTTGGAGGTGCTGACCCAGATCGAGCCGTCGGGGGCGGCGGCCACGGCCCGCAGCCGGCCGAACCGGTCGGTCAGCAGCTCCCGCGGCTGGCCGAGCACGGTGCCGGTGTCGGTCAGCTCGACCAGCCAGAGCCGCTTGCCGCGCAGGCACGCGGTGACGAGCAGCCGGTCCACGGCGGTCAGCCCGGAGCAGGACGCGTCCGAGGTCGGCCACTGGGCGACCGGGTTGACGAAACGCTTGTCGTCGTCGCGCCCCTCGACCGTCGGCCACCCGTAGTTGCGCCCCTTGGTGATCTGGTTGATCTCGTCCCAGGTGTTCTGGCCGAACTCCACGGCGTACATCCGCTTGCCGGCGTCCCAGGCCATGCCTTGGACGTTACGGTGGCCCAGGGACCACACCGGGGAGTTCGGGAACGGGTTGCCGGGCGCCGGCCTGCCGTCCCTGGTGATCCGCAGGATCTTGCCGCCGAGGCGCTTGACGTCCTGTGCCTGCGGCCGGTCGCCGGCGTCGCCGGTGCTCGCGTAGAGCAGGCCGTCCGGGCCGAAGGCGAGGCCGCCGCCGTTGTGGATGCCGGCCTTGGGGATGCCGGTGAGGATCGGGGTGGGCGTGCCGCCCAGCTCCAGCCGGACGATCCGGTTGTCCCGCTCGGTGGTGTGGTAGACAAAGACCGTCCGGTCCCGCGCGTAGTCGGGCGAGACGGCGATGCCCATCAGCCCGCCCTCGCCGGAGGCCGCCACGTCCGCGATGGTCTGCACCGGGGTGACCTTCAGCCCGTCGGGCCCGGACTCGGGGCCGACCCGCAGGATCCGGCCGCTGTCCCGCTCGGTGACCAGCGCCGCGCCGTCGGGCAGGAAGGCGATCGCCCACGGCACCCGCAGGCCCTTGGCCAGCACGGTGGTGACGACCTCCTGGCCGGCGTCGCCGGGGCTCGCCGTCGCCGACGGCGTCGGGAAGTTGGGCGGCTCACCGGCCGGGTCGGGCTCCGGCTCGCCGAAGCTGCAACCGGCGGTCGCCAGCAGCAGCGCCGCGCACGAGGCCGCCAGGGCCGTCCGCAGACGGTGGACGCGGGGGTACGGGGGACGGGCGCTCACCGGCCCAGGGTAGTCCGCCGGGGAAGTCGGACCGGGGTCGACGGATCGGACCGGCTCCGTGGCGCGGTCAGATCGCCCGGACGGCGAGCAGCGCGACGTCGTCCTCGCGGTGGGGCGCGGCGGTCAGCAGCAGGTCGCAGAGCTTGCCCAGCGGCAGCCGGTGCGTGCCGTCGAGCCGGGCGACCAGCTCCGTCATCCCCTCGTCGATGGACCGGTCGCGCCGTTCGATGAGCCCGTCGGTGTAGAGCAGCAGGGTGTCGCCGGTTGCCAGGCGGGTGTGCCGGCTGGTGCGCCGCACCGGACGGTTCAGCCCGAGCAGCGGCTCCGGCGTGCCGGCGAGCACCTCGACCGTGCCGCCGGCCCGGACCACGAGCGGCGCGGGGTGGCCCGCGTTGCACCAGGCGACCCGCTGGCCGGCGTCGTCGGCGTCCAGCCGCACCAGGGTCGCGGTGGCCGCGGCGGGGATGTGCAGCCCGCGGATGGTCTCGTCCAGGCGGCTCATCAGCTCGCCGACCGTGTCGGGCCGGCCGTACGCGTTGCCCCGGACGAGGTTGCGCAGCTGGCCCATGGTCGCGGCGGCCTCGATGTCGTGCCCGGCCACGTCGCCGATCGCCGCGATCAGCTCCCCGCCGGGCTGGCGGAAGGCGTCGTACCAGTCGCCGCCGACCTCGACCCGGTCCGCCGCCGGCTGGTAGCGGGCGGCCAGCTCGAGGTCGTCGGTGACGGGCAGCCGCGGCAGCATGCTGTGTTGCAGCACGTGCGCGACGTGCCGCTGCTCGCCGTACATCCGGCTGTTGCCGATCGCCTGCCCGGCCCGGCGCCCGACGTCCTCGGCGATGAGCAGGTCGCTGTCGTCGAACTGCCGCCGCCGCGGGCCGTTGATCAGGGTGATGCAGCCGAGCACCCGCCCGGCGTCGGTGATCGGCACGCTGAGGTGCGAGGAGAAGCCCAGGCGGGCGGCGATCTCCGGCATCTCCGGTCCGATCGTGCCCCGCCGCACGTCGGCGAGGGTGCCGGCGCCGCCCAGCACGGGCCGCCCGGTGCGCAGCACCGCCCGGGTGATCGAGTCGGGGCTCAGCCCCGTGCGCATCAGCTCGGCGAAGCGGGCGACGTCCTGGGCCCGGGCCGGGTCGCGGTGCGCGGCGGTCACGTCGCGGGGCGCCCCGTCGGGCCCGACCAGGGTCACCAGGGACCAGTCGGCCAGCAGCGGCACCATCGTGTCGCGCAGGTGGCGCAGCGCGGTGGCCACGTCGAGCGTGCCGGCCAGGGTTCCGGCCAGCCCGGCCAGCAGCTCCAGCCGGCCGTTGGCCTCCTCGGCGCGCCGCCGCGCCTGCTCGGCGCCGTCGAGGGCGATCCGCAGCCGTAGCTCCGAGGAACACGCGGCGGCCAGGTCGGCGAGCGTCCGCAACTGCTCGGCGGTCCAGTCGCGCGGCTTGTCGTCGATCGCGCAGAGCGAGCCGAGGACGCGGCCCTCCAGGTCGGTCAGCGGCATCCCGGCGTACGCCACCACGCCCAGCTCGGGCACGGCGAGGTTGTCCCGCAGGGCGGGATGGAGCCGGGCGTCCGGCAGTACCATCGGGGTGCCGAGGTCGACGACGTGCTGGCAGAACGAGTGGCTCAGCGGGGTCTCCCGCCGGGTGGCCCACGGCCGGGCCAGGCCCACCTCGCCGGGGAAGAACTGGCGTTCGGCGTCCACCAGGGAGACCAGGGCGACCGGCACGTCGAGCAGGTCGCCGACCAGCCGGGCGAACCGGTCGAACGCCTCGTCGGGGGTGGCCGTCAGCCGGGTCTCGGCGAGGGACCGCAGCCGATCGGGGTCGCGGAGCGCCGGGATCGGGTCGGCCCGCTCCGGGGCGTCGTCGCGGGAGCCGTCGGTCATTGACCACCTGTCCGTGCCGGATGGAGGCCGACCGGCACTCCGGTCCTCCCTTATACCCCCTCCGAACCAGAATCGACTCGGTCGCCGCAACGTCACCCTGATCACCTCACCCGCGTCGGCGGGGCCCGTTCGGGTGCCGCGAGCCGCCCCGGCGGGCGGACGGACCCGCCGGGGGCCTATCGTCGGCGGGCGTGAAGGTATGGATCCCGCACCAGGCCGGTCGAGCGCTCCTCGGTGAGCTGCCGCCGGAGGTCACGGTCGAGGTGGCCGAGGACGCCTCCCGGCTCCCCTCGGAGACCACCGGCGTCCGGTTCTGGGTGCCGCCCTTCCTGGCCGGCGGGGACGCCACCGCGCTGCTGCGCGAGCTGCCCGACCTGGCGGTGGTGCAGCTCCTCTCCGCAGGGGCGGACGCGTGGGCCGGCCGGGTCCCGCCGGGCGTGACGCTCTGCGACGCCAGGGGCGTGCACGACCCGTCCACCGCCGAGTGGGTGGTCACGGCGATCCTGTCCCAGCTGCGCGCCTTCCCCGCCCTCGCCCGCGCGCAGGCCCGGCGCGAGTGGGCGTACGACGAGGTGGCCCCCACCGACGAGCTGGCCGGCAAGCGGGTGCTGATCGTCGGGGCGGGCTCCATCGGCACGGCGGTACGGGACCGGCTCGCGCCGTTCGAGGTGAGCTTCACGCTGGTGGCCCGGACCGCCCGCCCGGAGCAGGGCGTGCACGGCGTCGAGGAGCTGCCGGGGCTGCTTCCCGAGGCCGACGTGGTGGTGCTGCTGGTGCCGCTGACCGAGCGCACGCGGGGGCTGGTCGACGAGACGTTCCTCGCCGCCATGCGCGACGGCGCGCTGCTGGTCAACGCCGCCCGTGGGCCGGTGGCCCGGACCGAGGCGCTGGTCGCCGAGCTGCGTACCGGCCGGATCTCGGCCGCGCTGGACGTCACCGACCCGGAGCCGCTGCCCGCCGACCACGAGCTGTGGACGATGCCGAACGTGCTGCTCACCCCGCACGTCGCCGGCTCGGTACGCGGCCTGCTGCCGCGCGCGTACCGGCTGGTCGCCGACCAGGTCCGCCGGTTCGCGGCCGGCGAGCCGCTGATCAACACGGTGGTGGACGGCTACTGAGCGGTGCCGGCCCGGCGGTGCTCAGCCGGCCGCACCCGGCAGGGTCTGGCCCGTGGCCGAGACCAGCCGGGGCAGGTCGGTGCGGCGCACGGCCGGCAGCATGACGCGCTGGCCGTCGTCGAGCAGGGCGACCGCCCGACCGCGCTTGTCGGCGGCCAGCTCGACGACCCGCTCCCAGCCGATCCGCCGCTGCCCGACCAGCGCCCGCAGGCGCAGCTCGCGGGCGTCGGCGTCGGTGCCGGCCCGCCACGCCCAGACCGCGACGGCGATCGGGACGAGCAGCACCGGCAGCAGGTACCACCGGGCGCCGGCCACCGGCAGGGCGCCGAAGAAGGCGACGATCGCGGCGGCCAGGATCGCCTGGTTGTGCCGGAAGTGGACGGTGTCGGAGCTGCTCACCCCCCGATGATCCCACCCCCGCCGGCCCCGGTACGCGCCGGGCGGCGACCCGTGGGCCCGGCGCCGACAGTGACGCGGATCACTGCCGGCGTGGCGTCACCGACCTCGCGCCCGTTCGTTGGCGACTGATGGGCGGCGGACCCACCCCGAGTCCGGCGCCCCGCACCGTCGCACCGCCCGTGCCCCCTCACGAAGGCGACCGCCGTGCCCCTCGCGTACCCGCAACGCGCGTCCATTCCCCGTCCCGCCGTGCCGGACATCCTCGTCCTCGCCGCCGTCGCGCTGCTCCTGCTCGCCGGCGCGGCCGGTCGGGTGCCAGCCCTGGCCGTGGTGGCGCTGGCCGGCGCCGCCAGCTGCGCCCTGGCGGGCACCCGGCTCTCCCGGCTCACCGCGGCCGTGCTCCCGCTCGCGGAGCCGGGCCACCGGCCCGCCGTCGTCGGGTCGGGGCTGACCGCCGCCGCCGCGCTCTTCGTCGCGGGCCTGCCGCCGGCGGCGCGGCGGCCCCGCCCGTCCGCCCGCGTCCGGCTGCGCCGGGTCGTCGACGCGACCGCCGCCGGCCTGGGGCTGGTCCTCGCCGGTTGGCTGCTGCTGCCCCGCGACCGCCTCGATCCGCCGGTCCGGCTCGCCGTGGCCGCGACCCTGGGCGGGCTCGCGCTCGCCGTGCTCGTCGCGCTGACCGGGCCACACCGGCGTGCCGGCGCCGCCCGCTGCCGGGCCGGGGCGGCGCTCACCCTGGCCGGGCTGGTGATGCTGGCCGCGCTCCCCACGGGCGCGACACCGGACCGGGCGGCGCTGCTGTCCGTACCCCCGCTGGTGTCCGGGGTGCTGCTGACGGCGGCGGGGGCGCGGCGGGCGACCGGCCCGGAGCCCGCCCCGCCCGACCTGCCGACCAGGGTGTGGCCCCGGGCCGTGGTCCCGGCCGTCGCGGCCGTGGCGGCCAGCGGCTGGCAGCTGCGCGACGGCGGGCCGCCGGACCTCACCGCGGTCCTGCTCGCGCTCGCGTTGGCCCCGCCGCTGGTGCTGCGCGACCTGCTCCGGGCGGACGGCCCGGCGCAGGCGGCCCGCCCCGACGCCCCGCCGGCCCGGCACCGGTCGGCGGACCCGGACACCACCGGCGCGCCCGTGGACCGGCCGGCGCTGCTGCGGGCCCTCGCGGCCCGTCGGGACGCGCGGGCTCCCGCCGGCGCGCTGCTCGTCGTCGACCTGCACGGCCCCGGCCCCGCCTCGGACGGGCACCAGGTCCCCGAGGACGTGCTGGCCGAGGTGGTGCGCCGCGCCCGCGCCGTCGTCGGCCCCGGGGACCTGCTCGCCGATGTCACCGCGAACGGCTTCGCCGTGGTCACCGAGGTGGGCCCGGTGCTGGCGTACGCGCTGGGCACCCGGCTGCTCGCCGCGCTCACGCAGCCCTACCCGGTGGCGGGCGGGGTACTGCGGCTGCGCGCCGGTGTGGGCCTGGCCGAGCTCGGCGGCGGCGCCCCGGAGGCCGTGCTGCGCCAGGCGGACCTGGCCCGGCGCCGGGCCGTGCAGCTCGGTCGGGACCGGGTCGAGTGGTACGACGCCTACCTGGAGGAGCAGCTCGTCCGCCGGCTCGACCTGGAACGGGAGCTGCCCGGGGCGGTGGCCCGGGGCGAGCTGGACCTCGTCTACCAGCCGGTGCTCGCCCTGGCCGACCGGCAGCCGGTCGGCACGGAGGCGCTGCTGCGCTGGCGCAGCCCGGTGCTCGGCACGGTGCTGCCCGCCGAGTTCCTGCCGGTGGCCGAGGACCTCGACATGGTGGGGGAGCTGGGCTGCTGGGTGCTGGACCGGGCCTGCCGGCAGCTCGCCGCCTGGTCGGCGGGGAGCCGGCAGCTCTGGATGGCGGTGAACGTGACGGTCCGGGAGCTGACCGCGCCCGACTTCGTGCCGCGGACGGCGGCGGTGCTGGACGCGTACGGGCTGGCGCCGGACCGGCTGGTGGTCGAGGTGGCGGAGCCCCGGGTGGGCGCCGAGCTGCCGACGGTGGTGGCCCGGTTGGCGGGGCTGCGCTCGCTGGGCGTGCGCACCGCGCTGGACGACTTCCGGGCCGAGCACGCCTCGCTGGCCCAGCTCCGCCGGTTGCCGATCGACCTGCTCAAGGTCGGCCCGCAGCTGGTCGACCCGGCGGACCCGCAGCGCCCGCTGATCGACGTGGTGGTCAACGTGGGGGACCGGCTGGGGCTGGACATCGTGGCCGAGGAGCTGGAGTCGGTCAGCCTGGTCGACGGCGCGCGGCGGGCCGGCTGCCGGTACGGGCAGGGTTTCGCGCTGGCCCGCCCGGCGACCGCGGAGCGGGTCGAGGCGTACCTCGAGGAGTTCCCGTCGGCCTCGCGCTGACCGGCGACGGCCCGGGGCGGGCTCGCCCACGCCGGGCACCCGCGTGGCCGGGGTTGACTCTGACACCGTGTCAGGGCCGAACGTGTGAGGGGCCATGTTCACCATCGGAGACTTCGCCAGACTCGGCCGGGTGTCGGTCCGCATGCTGCGTCACTACGACGGCATCGGGCTGCTCCGCCCGGCCGCCGTCGACCCGCACACCGGATACCGGTTCTACCGGGCCGAGCAGCTCCGCCGGCTCAACCGGGTGATCGCCCTGAAGGAACTCGGGCTCACCCTCGGGCAGGTGCGGGCGATCCTCGACGACACCGTCGAGGTCGCCGAGCTGCGCGGCATGCTGCGGCTGCGCCGGTCGGAGCTGGAGGCCCAGCTTGCGGCCGACACCGCCCGGCTGGCCGGGGTCGAGGCGAGGCTCCGCATGATCGAGACGGAGGGTCGGATGACCAGCCAGGACGTCGTACTCAAGGAACTGCCCGCGGTCCGCGTGGCGGAGCTGACGGGGGTGGCCCGCAGCTACGAGACCCCGGAGATCTCCACCGTGATCCAGCCGCTCTACCCGGAGCTGTTCCGGCGCCTCGACGCGGCGGGCGTCGCCCCCGCCGGCCCGGGGCTGGCCTGGTACGAGCCCGCGGGGGAGGGCGAGACCGTGGTGGTGCACGCCGGGGTGACGGTGGCCGCCGGCCCCTCGACGGCCCGGGACTTCGCCGTCGTCGACCTGCCCCCGGTGCCCACCGCGGCGACGATCATCCACCACGGGCCGATGGACGAGGTGGGTCGCAGCATGCAGGCGCTCGCCTCCTGGCTGGAGGCGAACGGCTGGCGGGCCGACGGGTACGCCCGCGAGCTGTACCTGGACTACTGCCCGGACGATCCCGCGCAGGGCGTCACCGAGATCCAACTGCCGGTGGTGGCGAGGAGTCGCGAGTGACTGAAGCGGTTCAGCTGGCGCGCGGGGGCGCCGTGCTGCCCCGCGGGGTGAGGTGTGCCGTCTCGTCCTGCACCTGGCCGGCCGGCGCGCCGCCGATCACCGCGAGCAACTGCCGGGCGGCGTGCGCGCCGTACGCCGGGATGTCCCGGCCGAGCGCGGTCAGCGGCGGGTGCACCAACTGGCAGAGCGGCGAGTCGTCCCAGGCCACGATGGACAGGTCGCCCGGCACGGCGAGGCCCATCTCCTGGGCCACCGACAGCCCCGCTATCGCCATCACGTCGTTGTCGTAGATCACGGCGGTGGGGCGGCCGGCCGAGCTGAGCAGCCGGCGGGTGGCGCGCGCCCCCTCCTCGCCGGTGTAGTCGGACGGCACGGTGACCGCGTCGGCCAGGCCGAGCCGCCGGCACACCTCGGTGAACGCCTCGGTGCGGATCGCGGTGTGCAGCAGGGCGGGGAGGCCGCCGACGCGGGCGATCCGGCGGTGGCCGAGGGCGACCAGGTACTCCACGGTCTCCACCAGCGCCGCCGCGTCGTCGGACCACACGCTGGCCAGCCCGCCGGTGCCGCCCGGGCCGCCGATCACCACGGCGGGCAGGCCCAGCTCCTCCAGCACCGGCACCCGGCGGTCGTCGGCGCGCAGGTCGCAGACGAGGACGCCGTCCACCCGGCGCTCGCCCCACCACCGGCGGTAGACCGCGACCTCCGCCTCCTGGTCGGCCACCACCTGGAGGGTGAGGGCGTACGAGCGGGCGGAGAGTTCGGCCTCGACGCCGCTGATCAGCTCCATGAAGAACGGCTCGATGCCGAGCGTGCGGGCCGGGCGGCACAGGGTGAGGCCGACCGCGTCGGCGGTGGCCCCGGAGAGGGAGCGGGCGGCGCGGTTCGGGTTGAAGCCGATCTCGGCGGCGATGGCGAGGATCCGCTGCCGGGTGGCCTCGGAGACCCCGGGCTGGCCGTTCAGCGCGTAGGAGACCGCCCCCTTGGACACCCCGGCGCGGCGGGCGACGTCGGCGATCGTGGGCCGCTTCACCGGCGTACTCCTCCACTCTCCCGCCCGGGCGGGTGTCACCACGAGGCCGGGGCGACCGGCGGCGGTCCACGCTACTGCACCGGCCGGCGGCGGGCCGGTCCGACCGACGCGTGAGGTCGGGCCGGTCGCCGGCTTTCCCGGTTAAGTCGTCGGCGATCCACCGCCCCCTTGCCGTGGGCGCGCGGCCCGGTGCGCCTGCCAGACGCTCTACCTCCCATGATCGCGCTCCCACGGCGGCCTCAGGTTGCCGGGAGACGGCGGCGGTGACCGCCCGTTGACACTGCCGAAACCGGCCCGTACGGTGGCGGCACTTATCCGGTTCAGTCAACGGCTCTCGATGTCGGGAGCGTTCCCATCTGGCGCGGAGGATGACATGAGACGGTCCTTGACGCACTGGGCCAGGGCGGCCGCCGTCGGCGCGGTCAGCCTGGTCATGGTCGCGGCGTGCAGCGGCAACAGCGGGGGCGGCGGTGACTCCCGCGCCAGCGGCCCGGTCACCCTGAAAATCAACTTCTGGGGCGACTTCGGGCTCGACGAGCTCAAGACGAAGTACGAGGACGCCAACCCGAACGTCAAGATCAGCCTGAACACCGGCGAGTACAACGCCCAGCACGAGGACCTGCAGAAGAAGCTCATCGCCGGCTCCGGCGCGCCGGACATCGCCGCCATCGACGAGGGCTTCGTCGTCCAGTTCCGCGGCCAGGCCGACAAGTTCGTCAACCTGCTCGACAAGGGCGCCGGCACGTACGAGCAGAAGTACCTGCCGTGGAAGTGGAAGCAGACCCTGACGCCCGACGGCAAGGCCCAGATCGGCCTCGGCACCGACGTCGGCGGCCTGGCCATGTGCTACCGCACCGACCTGTTCGCCGCCGCCGGCCTGCCCACCGGGCGCGACCAGGTCTCCGCGCTCTGGCCCACCTGGGACCGGTTCATCGAGGTCGGCCAGCGGTACACGGCCAGGAGCGGCAAGAAGTTCATCGACTCCGGCACCAACGTCTTCAACCCCGTCCTCGGCCAGCAGCCGGTCGGCTTCTACGACGAGAGCGAGGCGCTGAAGATGGACGGCGGCCCGAAGGTCGCCTTCGACGTGGCGGCCCGCACCATCGCCGCCGACCTCTCGGCCAACCTCGCCGCGTTCTCCCCCGAGTGGAACAGCGGCTTCGTCAAGGGCAACTTCGCCGTGCTCGCCTGCCCGGCCTGGATGCAGGGGCACATCAAGAACACCGCCCCCGGCACCAGCGGCAAGTGGGACGTGGCCGCGATCCCCGGCGGGGGCGGCAACTGGGGCGGCTCCTTCCTGACCATTCCCAAGCAGGGAAAGAACGTCGACGAGGCGTACAAGTTTGTCGAGTGGCTCATCCAGCCCGAGCAGCAGATCGAGATCTTCAAGAAGGTCGGCAACCTGCCCTCCCAGCCGGCGCTCTACCAGGACCCGGCGATCAAGGACTTCACCAACCCCTTCTTCAACGACGCCCCGGTCGGCCAGATCTTCTCCAGCACGGCGGAGAACCTGACCCCGCAGTACCTCGGCCGGCGCAACGGCCCGACCCGGGTGGCGGTGGAGAACGTCCTCAACCGGCTGGCCACCGGAAACCTGAAGGGCAGGCCCGACCAGGCGTGGACCGAGGCGGTCAAGGAAGCCGAGAAGGCCGCCACGTCCTGACCGCGCGCCGGACCGGTCGGGGCGGGCGGCCCCGACCCGCCCGACCGGCCGGCCGTCCCCCTTCGGTCCCTGGAGGTCCCCCGATGTCCACCACCCGCGCCGCCCCCGCGACGCCCCGGCCCGGCCGGGACTCCGGCGCGGCGGCCAGCCACCGGAACCGCCCCTACGAGCCCGGTCGCTGGCGCACCCGGCTGCACCGCTTCGACACGCGCTACGCGCCGTACCTGCTGATCGCCCCGTTCTTCCTGCTCTTCGCGGTCTTCGGGCTCTTCCCGATCGTCTTCAACGGCGTGGTCGCGCTGCGCCACTGGCGGCTCGACGACCCGACGCTGACCGGCTGGGCCGGGCTGGAGAACTTCCGCCGCCTGTTCACCGACGACGACTTCTTCAACGCGCTCTCCAACACCTTCGGCATCTTCCTGCTCTCCACCGTGCCGCAACTGCTGCTGGCGCTGATCGTCGCGTCGCTGCTGAACCGGAAGCTGCGGGCCCAGACGTGGTTCCGGGTCGGGGTGCTGCTGCCGTACATCACCCCGGTGACCGCCTCCACACTGATCTTCTCCGTGGTCTTCGCCCGGGACACCGGCATCGCCAACTGGGCGCTGTCGCTGCTCGGCGTCGGGGAGACCGAGCCGATCGACTGGCGCTCCGCCAAGTGGTCCTCCTGGATCGCCATCGCCACCATGGTCAACTGGAAGTGGATCGGCTACAACGCGCTGCTCTACCTGGCCGCCATGCAGTCCATCCCGCGCGACGTCTACGAGGCCGCCGCCGTCGACGGGGCCGGACCGTGGCGCCAGCTGTGGCGGATCACCGTCCCGATGATCCGGCCGGTGGTCATCTTCACCGTCGTGCTCTCCACCATCGGCGGCCTGCAACTGTTCACCGAGCCGATGCTCTTCGACGCCAACCCGGCCCTGGGCCTCGGCGGCGACGACGGGCAGTGGCAGACCGTCGCGCAGCTCATCTACAAGGTCGGCTGGCGGGACCTGAACCTCGGCTACGCCGCCGCCATGTCCTGGGCCCTCTTCCTGGTCATCCTGCTCGTCGCGGCGGTCAACGCCCTGCTCACGAACCGCCTGGGAGGTGGTAAGCGGTGAGCGCGAGGAGTGAGCTTGCGAGCCCCGCAGCCGCGAACGAAGGGAGGCACAGGTGAAGGTTCCGAACTCCCGGCGGGCGGCGCTGACGGGCCGGGCGCCGCAGCACCTGCCCGGCACCGTCTGGACCTACCTGTTCCTGAGCGTCGTGATCGCGTTCTCGGCGTTCCCGCTCTACTGGATGTTCGTCATCGCCACGAACACCGACGAGGCGCTGGCGAAGATCCCGCCGCAGGTGCTGCCCGGCGGGCAGCTGGTCACCAACCTGCGGGAGGTCTTCTCCATGCAGGACGTGTTCTTCCTCCAGTCGCTGGGCAACAGCGTGATCGTGTCGTCGGTGGTGACGGCGTCGGTGCTCTTCTTCTGCTCGCTGGCCGGCTTCGCCTTCGCCAAGCTGCGGTTCAAGGGCCGCAACGCGCTGATGGTCATGGTCGTCCTGACCATGACGGTGCCCAACCAGCTCGGCGTCGTCGCGCTCTACATCCTGATGGGCCGCATGCCCGGCGAGGGCGGCTGGAACGGCACCCTCCTCGCGGTGATCGTGCCCGGCCTGGTCAGCGCGTTCGGCGTCTTCTACATGCGGCAGTTCATCCTCGACGCGGTGCCCGACGAACTGGTCGAGGCCGCGCGGATGGACGGCGCGAGCACCATGCGGATCTTCTGGAGCGTGGTGGTGCCGGCGGTCCGGCCCGCCATGGCGGTGCTCGGCCTGCTGACGTTCGTCGCCACCTGGAACGAGTTCCAGTGGCCGCTGATCACCCTCGGCGGCACCGACTACCCGACCTCGATGGTCGCGCTGTCCGACCTCGCCAGCGGCAACTACGTGCTGTACCGGCGGGTGCTGGCCGGCGCCCTGGTCGCCACCCTCCCGCTGCTGGTGATGCTCTTCGTCGGCGGCCGTCAGATCGTCCGCGGAATCATGGAAGGTGCGGTGAAGTCGTGACCCGGCAAGCGTTGCACGAGGGCTGGAGCCTGCGGGCGGTACCGGGGCCGCAGGTGCCGCCGGCGATCGCGGGCCGCCCGGTGCCGGCCACCGTCCCCGGCTGCGTGCACACCGACCTGCTCGCCGCCGGCCTGATCGGTGACCCGTACCTCGACGACAACGAGCGGGGGCTGGCCTGGATCGGCCGGACCGACTGGGTCTACGAGACCACCTTCGACCATCAGCCGGGCGACGACGAGCGGGTCGACCTGGTCTGCGCCGGCCTGGACACCGTCGCCACGCTCACCCTCAACGGCGCCGAGGTCGGCCGCGCCGAGAACATGCACCGTGGGCACCGTTTCGACGTCCGGTCGCTGCTGGTCGCCGGGTCCAACACCCTGGCCGTACGCCTCGACTCCGCCTACCGCTACGCCGAGGCGCAGCGGGACCGGCTCGGGGACCGGCCGAACGCCTACCCGGAGCCGTTCCCGTTCATCCGCAAGATGGCCTGCAACTTCGGCTGGGACTGGGGGCCGACGCTGGTCACCGCCGGCATCTGGCAGGAGATCGGGCTGCACGCCTGGTCCACGGCCCGGCTGGCCGTCGTGCGTCCCCTGGTGACCGTCGAGGCCGGCGACGGCCGGGTGGAGCTGCACGTCGAGGTCGAGCGGGCCGGGGACGCGCCGCTCACCGTGCGGGCGACCGTCGCCGGCGCGGCGGCCGAGGCGATCGTCCCGGCGGGGGAGCGCGCGGCCGTGCTGACCCTCACCGTCCGCGACCCGGCGCTCTGGTGGCCCCGGGGGTACGGTGCGCAGCACCGCCACCCGCTGGAGGTGGCGCTGCACGACGCCGACGGGCGCCCGCTCGACGCCTGGTCCCGGCGGATCGGGTTCCGCTCCGTACGCCTCGACACCGCCCCCGACGCGCACGGCACGCCGTTCGCCCTGCACGTCAACGACGTGCCGGTCTTCGTGCGGGGGGTGAACTGGATCCCCGACGACGCGTTCCCCACCCGGATCACCCGGGACCGGCTGGCGCACCGGTTCCGCCAGGCCGTCGGGGCGAACGTCAACCTGCTGCGCGTCTGGGGCGGCGGCCGGTACGAGTCGGACGACTTCTACGACCTCGCCGACGAGCTGGGCCTGCTGGTGCAGCAGGACTTCCTTTTCGCCTGCGCCGCCTACCCGGAGGAGGAGCCGTTCCGCGCCGAGGTGGCCGCCGAAGCCGCCGAGCAGGTGGTGCGGCTGGCGCCGCACCCGTCGCTGGTGCTCTGGACCGGCAACAACGAGAACATCTGGGGCTGGCACGACTGGGACTGGCAGGAGCCCCTCGCGGGGCGCACCTGGGGGCGCGGCTACTACCTGGAGCTGCTGCCCCGGATCGTGGGGGAGCTGGACCCGACGCGGCCGTACTGGCCGGGCAGCCCGTGGTCGGGCAGCGAGGAGCTCCACCCCAACGACCCGGCGCACGGCACCACGCACATCTGGGACGTCTGGAACACCGACGACTACACGAAGTACCGCGAGTACGTGCCGCGCTTCGTCGCCGAGTTCGGTTACCAGGCCCCGCCCGCGTACGCGACGCTGCGCCGGGCGCTGTCGGACGAGCCGCTGGCCCCCGACTCGCCTGGGATGGCGCACCACCAGAAGGCGATCGACGGCGACGCCAAGCTCCGGCGGGGGCTCGACGCCCACCTGCCCGCGCCGGCGGACTTCGACGACTGGCACTGGCTGACCCAGCTCAACCAGGCGCGGGCCATCCAGCTCGCGGTGGAGCACTTCCGCTCCCACCGGGACGTCTGCGCGGGCACGATCGTCTGGCAGCTCAACGACTGCTGGCCGGTGACCTCGTGGTCGGCCGTCGACGGCGACGGCCGCCGCAAGCCGCTGTGGTACGCGCTGCGCCGGGCGTACGCGGACCGCCTGCTGACCGTTCAGCCCCGCGCGGGCGGCCTGGCCGTGATCGCGGTCAACGACGGGCCGGCCCCGTGGCGGGCGAGCGCCTCGGTGACCCGGCTGAGGCTGGCCGGCGAGCCACGGGCCAAGGCCACGCTGGAGCTGGACGTCCCCGCGTACGCCAAGGTCGAGCTGGCGCTGCCGGCGGAGCTGGCGCGGCCGGAGGAGGCCCGCCGCGAGCTGCTGGTGGCGGAGGCGGGCGGGACGGCGGAGCGGGCGCTCTGGTTCTTCGCCGAGGACCGCGACGCGGAATGGCCGGCGGCCCGCTACGACGCGTCGGTCGAGCCGGTCGACGGCGGGCACCGGGTCCGGGTCACCGCCCGCACGGTGCTGCGCGACGTGACCCTCTTCCCGGACCGGCTGGACCCGGCGGCCGAGGTCGACGAGGCGCTGGTCACCCTGCTGCCGGGCGAGTCGGCCACCTTCACCGTGCGGGCGGACGCGCCGCTGGACCCGGCGGCCCTGACGACCCGCCCCGTCCTGCGCCACGTCAGCGACATCGTGACCGACCGATCGCGCTGGCCCTCGCCCGCCTCGGCCGGTACGTCCACTACCTCCCCGTCCCCGTCCCCCTGATCGAGGGCTTCACCGCCGGCATCGCGTTGGTCATCGCCCTGCAACAGGTGCCCGCGGCGCTCGCGTGACCGACGCACACGGCGACCGCGTCCGGGCCGTGGCCGCCGACGCCCGTCGCCGGTTCGTCGCCGACCGCGGCCGGGTCCCGGTCGCGGTGGCCCTCGGTGTCGCGGCGGCCCGTGGCACCCGCATCCGCTGACGAGTGGAGGCGCTGCACACGGAGAACGCTGTCGAGCTGATGTCGTAGACGATTCATCGCAGTCTGGTGGCGCAGCGCGGCCCGGACGCGCTCCCTGATGTCACAAACGACTCAGCTCGAAAGCGTCCGTACGACCCTTCGCCCGCGGACCGCTCGGCGACCACCACCGCCCCGGGGAGGACGGATCGCCCGTTCAAGGCTGCGTGACGGGGCACTGGCGAAAGCGCCACGGCGGCTACTCGGGGACGCGGCGGTAGGCGCCGTCGCTGGCCGAGGTCGCCATCGAGGCGTACGCGCGCAGCGCCGCCGACACCGGCCGCTGCCGGTCCAGCGGGGTGTACGGCCTGTCGCGCTTCTCCTGCGCGATCCGCCGGGCCTCCAGCACGTCGGGGGCCACGTTCAGCGCGATCGACCGGGCCGGGATGTCGATGACGATCTCGTCGCCGGACTCGACGAGGGCGATCAGCCCGCCGGAGGCCGCCTCCGGTGAGACGTGCCCGATGGAGAGCCCGGAGGTGCCGCCGGAGAAGCGGCCGTCGGTGAGCAGCGCGCAGGACCGGCCCAGCCCCCGGCCCTTGAGGAACGAGGTCGGGTAGAGCATCTCCTGCATACCGGGGCCGCCCCTCGGCCCCTCGTAGCGGATCACCACCACGTCGCCGGCGACGATCCGCTTGTTGAGGATCGCCTCGACGGCGTCGTCCTGCGACTCGTAGACCTTGGCCGGGCCCCGGAAGGTCAGGCACTCCTCGGGCACCCCGGCGGTCTTCACCACGCAGCCCTCCGGGGCCAGGTTGCCGTGCAGGATGGCCAGCCCGCCGTCCGCGCTGTAGGCGTGGGCGAGGTCCCGCACGCAGCCCCCGGCCGCGTCGGTGTCCAGCGACGACCAGCGGTTGGTGGTGGAGAACGGCTCGGTGGTGCGCACCCCGCCCGGGGCGGCGTGGAACAGCTCGACCGCCTCCGCCGTCGCCGAACCGCCCCGGACGTCCCAGTCGGCGAGCCAGCGCTCCAGGCTGGGGGAGTGCACGGCGTGCACGTCCCGGTGGAGCAGGCCGGCCCGGTCCAGTTCGCCGAGGATGGCCGGGATGCCACCGGCCCGGTGCACGTCCTCCATGTGGTACTGCGGGGAGTTCGGCGCGACCTTGGCCAGGCAGGGCACCCGGCGGGAGACGGCGTCGATGTCGGCGACGTCGAAGTCCAGCTCGGCCTCGCGGGCGGCGGCGAGCAGGTGCAGGATCGTGTTGGTCGAGCCGCCCATCGCCACGTCCAGGGCGACCGCGTTCTCGAACGCGGCCCGGCTGGCGACGGCGCGCGGCAGCACGGAGGCGTCGTCACCGTCGTACCACCGCTTGGCGATCTCCACGGCGGTGTGGCCGGCCTCGACGAAGAGCGAGCGGCGCGCGGCGTGGGTCGCCAGCGTCGAGCCGTTGCCGGGCAGCGCCAGGCCGATCGCCTCGGTGAGGCAGTTCATCGAGTTGGCGGTGAACATGCCGGAGCAGGAACCGCAGGTCGGGCAGGCCGAGCGCTCGATCTCGCCGAGCTGTTCGTCGGTGACGGCCTCGTTGGAGGAGGCGATCATCGCGTCGATCAGGTCGATCTTGGAGTGCACGACGCCCTCGATCGCCACGGTCTTGCCGGCCTCCATCGGCCCGCCGGAGACGAAGACGGTCGGGATGTTCAGCCGCAGGGCGGCCAGCAGCATGCCCGGGGTGATCTTGTCGCAGTTGGAGATGCAGACCAGGGCGTCGGCGCAGTGCGCGTTGACCATGTACTCCACCGCGTCGGCGATCAGCTCGCGGCTGGGCAGGGAGTAGAGCATCCCGCCGTGGCCCATGGCGATGCCGTCGTCCACGGCGATGGTGTTGAACTCGCGACCCACCCCGCCGGCCTCGGCCACCGCGTCGGCGACCAGGCCGCCCATGTCCTTGAGGTGCACGTGACCGGGTACGAACTGGGTGAAGCTGTTGGCGATGGCGACGATCGGCTTGCCGAAGTCGTCGTCGGTCATCCCGGTGGCCCGCCACAGGGCCCGGGCACCGGCCATCGTCCGACCGTGCGTGGAGGTCTTCGACCGCAGCTCAGGCATGCCCACCAGTGTGACACCGCCGCCGGGCCGGCCGGCCGCCGTGCGCGCCGTGTCCCAAAGGATGCACACCCGGGCTCCCGCGTCCAACGCGCATCCGGCACAGTTGGGACGTGCAGTTCCCCCCGGGCATGGTCGCGGTCGCGGTGCTGTGCGGGCTGGTCGCCGCGGCGGCCACCACGCTGTCGGCCGTCGACGCCCGGCGTCGCGCCGGACCCCACCGGCAGGCGTACGCGCTGCTCGCCGCCGCGTCCGGGGTCGTGCTGGTCACCCTGCTGCTCGGGGTGGCCGTGGCGCTCTCCACCGCCGGGCACGCGGGGCACGCCCCGGACCGGCGCACCGGCTGGGCCGGCGTCGTGGCGATCGGCACGGCGGTCGGCGGGCTGCTCTTCTCCGCCGGGCTGCTCCGGCTGCCCGGCGTGGCCGCCACGGCGGCGGCCACCGCCCGGCTGGCGCTCGACGGCCTGGTGATGGCGGCGGCGTTCTGGTTCGTCGGCTGGGTGCTCTTCTCCGAGCCCACCCGGCTGCTCGGCGACGCCACCCCGGCGGCCTGCGTGCCGATCCTGCTCGCCACGGTCAGCGCGGCCCTGACCGCCGGGCTCGCCCTGATCGTGGCCTTCCGCGCCCCGTCGCCGCGCGGTCGCGCCGCCCGGCTCGGCGCCGGGGCCACGGCCGTGACCTGCGGCGGGCTCGGCATCGCCACCGGGCTCTGCCAGGCCGGGCCGGGCGTGGCGCTGGTCGGGGCGGGGGTGCTCGCCGCCGGCCTGGTCGCCGCCGCGTCGGCCGCCCGCCGGCTGGACGCGACGGCCCAGCCGGCCCTCGACCTGATCCGCCGCGACGGCGCCTACGCGTTCGTCCCGATGTTCGCCATGGCCGCCTCGGCGATGTACCACCTGCTCCAGGACGGCCGGTTCGACGCGCTCGGCATCGTCGCCGGCAGCGTGGAGGGCTTCGCCCTGGTGGCCCGGCAGTACCTGACGCTGCACGACGTACGCGGCTACGCCCGGCGGCTGGCCGAGCGCGAATCGCACTTCCGTGAGCTGGCGCACACCGACCAGCTGACCGCGCTGGCCAACCGGCGGGGGCTGTTGCAGGCGCTGCACCGGTGCGCCGAGGCCGGCGCCCCCTGCGTGCTGCTCGGGCTCGACCTCGACGGGTTCAAGCACGTCAACGACATGCGCGGCCACGACGTGGGCGACGCGGTGTTGGCCGAGGTGGGCGAGCGGCTGCGCGCCAACCTGCGCCCCGGTGACGTGGCGGCCCGGCTCGGCGGCGACGAGTTCGCGGTGCTGATGCACGGCCACCCGGCCGACGCGGACCGGGTGGCCGAGCGCCTGCTCGGCGTGCTCGGGCGCGCCTACGACCAGCCGGCGGGGCCGGTCTTCCTGTCGGTGAGCATCGGGCTGGCCGGCTGGGCCGGCGAGCCCGACGTGGAGCTGCTGCTGCGCCACGCCGACCTGGCGCTGCGCTACGCCAAGCAGCGCGGCAAGAACCGGATCGAGCGCTACGACGCCACGTACGACCAGCTGCTGCGCCGGCGTACCACGCTGGAACACGAGCTGCGCGGCGCGATCGAGCGCGACGAGCTGCGCCTGGCGTTCCAGCCGGTGGCCTCGCTGCCCTCGGTGCGCCCGGTCGGCGCGGAGGCGCTGCTGCGCTGGCGCCACCCGGTGCTGGGCAACGTCGGCCCGGACGAGTTCATCCCGCTGGCCGAGGAGTGCGGGATGATCGCCAAGCTGGGCGCCTGGGTGCTGCACCAGGCGTGTCACCAGCTCTCCCGCTGGCTGGCCGACGGCCACGACGTCTGGGTCTCGGTCAACGTGTCCCCCCGCGAACTGCACGCCCCGGAGTACGTGGTCCAGGTCGCCGAGGCGCTGCGCGCCCACCGCGTGCCGCCGCAGCGGCTGGTGCTGGAGGTCACCGAGCACGCCGTCGCGACGGACCTCGACGAGCTGATCCGGCGGCTGACGGCGCTGCGGGCCACCGGCGTCCGGATCGCGTTGGACGACTTCGGCGCCGGCTACTCCTCGCTCGGCCAGCTGCGCCGCCTGCCGATCGACATCCTGAAGATCGACCACGGGCTGGTCGCGGAGCACGAGCCGGTGCGGCCGGCGGACAGGGACGGCCCGGCGTTCGCGCCGATGGTCGACATCGTCATGCGGCTCGGCCACCAGCTCGGCTTGGAGGTCATCGCCGAGGGGGTGACCACGCCGACCGAGCTGGCCGCCGTGGTCGCCGCCGGCTGCCGGTTCGGCCAGGGGGCGCTCTTCGGCTGGGGCGTGCCGGCCGAGCACCTGGAGGCGATGCTGGAGGCCGCCACGTCTCCGGGGGCCCGGCCCGCCCCGGCGCCGCCCCCGGCCGGCGCGCCCGCGTCGCCGCCGCCCCGCCGGCTGCCGACGGTGCCCGCCCCGCGCCCTTCCGAGCAGGGGTCCGCGCAGGTGGAGCGGGGTTCCTAGGCGCCCCGGACGGGTGAAATCCGACTGTCCGTGAACCAACATGTGGGATCAGTTGACTCATCGCGTGAGATGCGTCAGGCTTGCCGCATGTCGTCGTACCGGTCGCTGCGAGTACTTACCTGAGCGCACTCTCCCTCTCGAGAGTGCGCTGGCCCCGTGCATCCTGCACGAGGGCTTTTTTGTTGCCGTCGGACCCATCGACGCCGGGCGTCGCCCGCGTCACCCGCTCGAACAGCCGCACCCACTCCAGCCGAAGGCCTGAACCGCCATGACGAGACCCACGCCAGAGACACTCGCCCACTCCGCCCGGCGGGCCCGCACGGTCGCCGAGCCCGCGAACGACGCCGAGCACGCCGGCGCCGCCCGCGACGCGGTCAACCCGGCCGTCCCGGGGGTACGCGCACCCGCCCCGGCCCAGGTCAGCGGTGCCGGCTCGCTCGTGCGGTCCCTCGAGGCGCTCGGGGTCGACGTCGTCTTCGGCATCCCGGGGGGCGCCATCCTGCCCGCGTACGACCCGCTCTACGACTCCACGGTCCGGCACATCCTGGTCCGCCACGAGCAGGGCGCCGGGCACGCGGCGACGGGCTACGCCCAGGCGACCGGCCGGGTGGGGGTCTGCATGGCCACCTCCGGTCCCGGCGCGACGAACCTGGTCACCCCGATCGCCGACGCGTACATGGACTCGGTGCCGATCGTGGCCATCACCGGTCAGGTCGCGCGGCCCTCGATCGGCACGGACGCCTTCCAGGAGGCGGACATCCAGGGCATCACCCTGCCGATCACCAAGCACAACTTCCTGGTGCAGGAGGCCGAGGAGATCCCCCGGGTGCTGGCCGAGGCGTTCCACCTGGCCGCCACGGGCCGGCCCGGGCCGGTCCTGGTCGACATCCCCAAGGACGTCCTCCAGGCGCCCACCACCTTCACCTGGCCGCCGACGCTGGACCTGCCCGGCTACCGGCCGACCCTGCACCCGCACGGCAAGCAGATCCGCGAGGCGGCCCGGCTGATGGCCACCGCCCGCCGCCCGGTGCTCTACGTCGGCGGTGGCGTGCTGAAGGCCGGCGCCACGGAGGGGCTGCGCCAGCTGGCCGAGCTGACCGGGATCCCGGTGGTCACCACGCTGATGGCGCTCGGCGCGTTCCCCGACTCGCACCCGCAGCACCTCGGCATGCCGGGCATGCACGGCACGGTCTCCGCGGTCTACGGCCTGCAGAAGGCCGACCTGATCGTGGCCCTGGGCGCCCGCTTCGACGACCGGGTCACCGGCAAGCTGGACTCGTTCGCCCCGGACGCGGCGGTGGTGCACGCCGACATCGACCCGGCCGAGATCGGCAAGAACCGGCACGCGGACGTGCCGATCGTCGGCGACGCCCGGCACGTCATCGACGAGCTGATCGCGGCGGTGACCACCGAGCAGGCGGCCGGCCGGCGCGCCGACCTCGCCGACTGGTGGACCCAGCTCGACGACCTGCGCAAGCGGTACCCGCTGGGCTACGAGGAGCCGGCCGACGGCACCCTCTCCCCGCAGTACGTGATCAAGCGGCTCGGCGAACTCGTCGGCCCGGACGCGATCTACGTGGCGGGTGTCGGCCAGCACCAGATGTGGGCCTCGCAGTTCATCTCCTACGAGAAGCCGTACACCTGGTTGAACTCCGGCGGCCTCGGCACCATGGGCTACGCGGTGCCGGCGGCGATGGGCGCCAAGGTGGGCAAGCCCGACACGGTGGTGTGGGCGGTCGACGGCGACGGCTGCTTCCAGATGACCAACCAGGAGCTGGCCACCTGCGCGCTGGAGGGCATCCCGGTCAAGATCGCCGTGATCAACAACGGCAACCTCGGCATGGTGCGGCAGTGGCAGACCCTGTTCTACGGGGAGCGCTACTCCAACACCGACCTCGGCACCCACAAGCACCGCATCCCCGACTTCGTGAAGCTCGCCGAGGCGCTCGGCTGCGTGGGGCTGCGCTGCGAGAACGCCGAGGACGTCGACCGGACCATCGCCGCCGCGATGGCGATCGAGGACGCCCCGGTGGTCATCGACTTCGTCGTCGGCAAGGACGCGATGGTGTGGCCGATGGTCGCCGCCGGCACCAGCAACGACGAGATCATGTTCGCCCGGGGCGTCCGCCCGGCCTTCGACGAGGATGACATCTGATGACCATGCACACCCTGAGCGTCCTGGTGGAGAACAAGCCGGGCGTCCTGGCCCGGGTCTCCGGGCTGTTCTCCCGGCGCGGCTTCAACATCGACAGCCTCGCCGTCGGGGAGACGGAGAACCCGGACGTCTCGCGGATCACCATCGTGGTCAACGCCGAGTCGTCCCCGCTGGAGCAGGTCACCAAGCAGCTCAACAAGCTGGTCAACGTGCTCAAGATCGTCGAGCTGGACCCGCAGGTCTCGGTCGCCCGGGAACTGCTCCTGGTCAAGGTGCGCGCCGACCGCGCGGCGCGGGCCCAGGTGCTGGAGACGGTCGGCCTGTTCCGGGCCCGGGTGGTCGACGTGGCTCCGGACACGCTGACCGTCGAGGCCACCGGCACCCCGGACAAGCTCGACGCGCTGCTGCGCGACCTCGAACCCTTCGGGATCAAGGAGATGGTCCAGTCCGGGCTGGTGGCGATCGGGCGCGGCTCGCGCTCCATCACCGCCGGGCCCTCGCTCCGGGCCGCCTGACCCCGACCCGGCCGGCGCCCCCACGCGCCGGCCGGGACCCGCCCGACCAGTGCCGGCGCGTCGCGCCGCCTGGGACCGACACCGCACAGATCCACGACGGGCCGCCCGGGCCGCCGTACGAAAGGGAGACCATGAGCGTTGAGGTGTACTACGACGACGATGCCGACCTGGGCCTGATCCAGGGCCGCAAGGTCGCGGTGATCGGCTACGGCAGCCAGGGCCACGCCCACGCGCTGTCGCTGCGCGACTCCGGGGTCGACGTGGTGATCGGTCTGCCCGAGGGCTCCAAGAGCCGGGCCAAGGCCGAGGAGCAGGGCCTGCGGGTCCGCACGTCGGCCGAGGCGGCGGCCGAGGCCGACGTCATCATGATCCTCGCGCCGGACACCGCCCAGCGCACCATCTACGCCGAGTCGATCGCGCCGAACCTGGCTCCGGGCAAGGCGCTCTTCTTCGGCCACGGCTTCAACATCCGCTACGGCCTGATCAAGCCCCCGGCCGACGTCGACGTGGCGATGGTCGCGCCGAAGGGCCCGGGCCACCTGGTGCGCCGTCAGTACGCCGACGGCAAGGGCGTGCCCTGCCTGGTCGCCGTCGAGCAGGACGCCAGCGGCAGCGCCCTCGCGCTGGCCCTGTCGTACGCCAAGGGCATCGGCGGCACCCGGGCCGGCGTCATCCGGACCACCTTCACCGAGGAGACCGAGACCGACCTCTTCGGCGAGCAGGCGGTGCTCTGCGGCGGCGCGGCGGCGCTCGTGCAGACCGGCTTCGAGGTGCTCACCGAGGCGGGCTACGCCCCCGAGGTGGCCTACTTCGAGTGCCTGCACGAGCTGAAGCTGATCGTCGACCTCATGTACGAGGGCGGCATCGCGAAGATGCGCTACAGCATCTCCGACACGGCCGAGTACGGCGACCTCTCCCGTGGCCCGCGCGTCGTCGACGCCCGGGTCAAGGAGGAGATGCGCAAGATCCTCAGCGAGGTCCAGTCCGGCGAGTTCGCCCGCGAGTGGGTGGCCGAGGACGAGGCCGGCCGGCCCAACTTCAGCAAGTGGCAGGCCGAGGGCGCGGCGCACCCGATCGAGGAGACCGGCCGCAAGCTGCGCGGCATGATGAGCTGGGTCGACCGCCCGATCACCGAGACCGCCTGAGACACACCCCCGGCGGCCCGGCCCGGGCGCTCTCCCCGGTGCCCGGACCGGGCCGCCTCCTCTGCGCACCACCACCGACGTCCCTTACCGCCGCCCGCCGCGCCGGTGCGCACGGCCCGGCCGCCCCGAGCAGCAGCCGGCCGCGCCAGCCGGAGCCGCCCCGCCCCGCGCCGGAGCCGGCACCCCGGAGCCGGACCGTCCCGCGTCGCCCCGCCCGGCGCGGGCGTCCCGTCGTGCGCCGTTCACCGGCGGGTCGTCACCCGTTGTGAGGGCACTCACCCCACGGTCTGGGACATGCCGGCCGGCCGGGCCCCTACGATCGCGGGGTAGGTGCGTAGCCGGCACCTGACGGCCATGGCCCGGATCAGCGCAGGGCGCAGCGCGGCGTCCCGCAGCCCGGCCCACCGCTCTGACGACAACTACGAGGACCAATGACTCCTGTCGTACTGATCGCCGAAGAACTCGCACCCGCCGCCATCGAGGTGCTCGCCCACGACTTCGACGTCCGTCACGTCGACGGCACCGACCGTCCGGCCCTGCTCTCGGCGCTCTCCGAGGCCGACGCCGTCATCGTGCGCAGCGCCACCCAGATCGACGCCGAGGCGATCGCCGCCGCGCCCCGGCTGAAGGTCGTCGCCCGGGCGGGCGTGGGTCTGGACAACGTCGAGGTGCCGGCCGCCACCGCGCGGGGCGTCATGGTCGTCAACGCCCCCACCTCGAACATCGTCTCCGCCGCCGAGCAGGCGCTCGCGCTGCTGCTCGCCGTGGCCCGCAACACCGCCAGCGCCAGCGCCGCGCTGAAGGCGGGGGAGTGGAAGCGGTCGAAGTACACCGGCGTCGAGATCCAGGGCAAGACCGTCGGCGTGGTCGGCCTCGGCCGCATCGGCGTGCTCTTCGCCCAGCGGATCGCCGCCTTCGGCACCCGGCTGATCGCGTACGACCCCTACATCCAGCCGGCCCGCGCCGCCCAGCTCGGCGTCCGCCTGGTGGGCCTGGAGGAGCTGCTGCGGGAGAGCGACTTCATCTCGATCCACCTGCCGAAGACCCCGGAGACCGTCGGCCTGATCGGTGAGAAGGAGCTGGCCGTCGTCAAGCCGGGCGTCCGGATCGTCAACGCCGCCCGGGGCGGGCTGGTCGACGAGCAGGCCCTGGCGGACGCGATCGCCGAGGGCCGGGTGGCCGGCGCGGGCGTGGACGTCTACGCCAAGGAGCCCTGCACCTCCTCGCCGCTGTTCGCCTTCGACAACGTGGTCGCCACCCCGCACCTGGGCGCCTCCACGGGCGAGGCGCAGGACAAGGCCGGCCTGGCCGTGGCCAAGAGCGTGAAGCTGGCGTTGCAGGGCGAGTTCGTGCCGGACGCCGTGAACGTGCAGGCCGGCGGCGTGGTCGCCGAGGACGTGCGGCCGCTGCTGCCGCTGGCCGAGAAGCTCGGCCGGGCCTTCACCGCCGTCGCGGGCGGCGTCGCCGCCAGCGTCACCGTCGAGGTGCGCGGCGAGATCGTCAACCACGACGTGTCGGTGCTGAAGCTCGCCGCCACCAAGGGGCTGTTCAGCTCGGTGGTCGAGGAGCAGGTCACCTACGTCAACGCCCCGCACCTGGCCGCCGAGCGCGGCGTCGAGGTCACGCTGGTCGCCCAGGCCGACTCGGTCGACCACCCCAACCTGGTCACCGTCCGCGGCGCGCTGCCCGACGGCCGTACGGTCAGCGTCTCCGGCACGGTGACCACCGCCGGCGGTCGCGACGTCATCAAGCTGACCGAGGTCGACGGCTTCGACGTGGAGATCGGCGCGGAGGGCATCCTGGTCTTCCTGCGCTACGCCGACCGCCCGGGCGTGGTCGGCACGGTCGGCACGCTGCTCGGCGAGGCCGGCGTCAACATCGCGGCGATGCAGGTGGCCCGCCGCGAGGCCGGTGGCGAGACCCTGATGACCCTCACGGTCGACCAGGCGCTCGGCGCCGACCTGCTCACCTCGGCGGCGGACTCGATCGGCGCGGTCGCGGCCAGCGCGGCGGACCTGCGCGACGAGTGACCCGAGCGCGCGACAGCGGGGGCCCGGCGGATCCGCCGGGCCCCTCGTCGTACCCGGGGCAGCGTCAGCCGGGCAGCCGCGCCGGCGGCGGGTAGACCGAGCCGTCCTGCGCGTCGAAGAGCATCAGGTCGTACGTGCCGGCCAGCCGTTCGATGTCGAGCAGCACCTGGTCCTCGCAGGTCGGGTGCAGGTTCAGCTCGACGTGGTCGTTGGCCGCGTGCAGCGGCGCCACCGCCCACGGGGTGCCCGGGCCGGCCGGCCGGTCCGGGTAGCTGCCGGTGATGGCCCGGTAGAAGCCCACCACCCGCGGGTCAGGGTGCCGGTCGACGTGCTGCCCCTGCCGGCACCGCAGCACCGCCGCCCGCACGTCCTCGGGTGTCGCCCCGTCCGCCAGGGCCCACACGCTCAGATCGAAACTCACGGCGGACAGCGTGCCATTCGCCGTTCACCGCGTCGAAATCGCCCCGGCACCGGATCGCCACGCTCCTGTCGCGACGGTCCGCAGTGGAGACCCTTGCGATGAGTTGCGTCGATTCGCTAGCGTACCGGTGCGGTCACTGGCCGAGCTCGCGGCGTAGGCCCGTCTTCGGGTGGCGAGGTCGACGTCCGGCCGACCGGCCCGCACCCCTCGATTGCGCGAGCCACGCGCACTCGTCGCTGACCGGCCCTCACGGTCGTTGCCGAGACCGTGGGGGCCGATCGCCGGCCGGCCCCACCCCGGACGACGCGCGGTGGGCTCAGCGGCGGTGGGCGAAGAGCGGGCGGTAGTCCGACCCGTTGCGGAACCAGACCAGTCCCGCCGGCCCGGCGGCGTAGAGCGCGGTGGCGTAGGCGTCGGCGACGGCCAGGTCCGGCCCGACGACCGTCGCGGCGACCAGCTGGTCGGCGGGTTCCCCGGTATGCGGGTCCACCACGTGCCCCCGCCGGCCGCTCACCCCCGAGGTGCCGACCGCGCCCGCCGTCATCTCCAGCACGAGCGGCGCCCGGTGCCGGTCCGTCGGGTGGTGCACCGCCACCCGCCACGGGCCGCCGTGCGCCGCGTGCCCGCGTACGACGAGGTCGGCGCCACTGAGCACGGCGTAGTCGTGGATGCCGGCGGCGCGCAGCCGGGCGGCGGCCCGCTCCACCGCCCACCCGCCGAGCAGGCCGCCCGGGTCGAAGCCGCCGGGCACCGCCCAGGCGTCGAACCAGCCGTCGGTGGCCGCCCGCATGGCCGCGCAGCGGTCCACCAGGTCGGCCAGCGGCGCGTACGAGTCGGGGCTGATCTCGCCGCGGCGCAGCCGGGATACCAGGCTCTCCGGCCGGGTCGGGCCGTAGGTGAGGTCGACGGCGCGCAGCTCCGCGACCGCGTCCCGCAGCGCCTCCCCGACGCCGCGACGGCCCAGCCACTCGGGGGCGTTGAGCAGCAGCGAGTATTCCGCCGTCGAGGTCCGCACGCTGTGCTGGACGGCGATCCGGTCCCCGCTGACGGCGCCGGACCGGTCCACGCGGTGACTGCGGGCCCCGAGCCGCAGGTCCGGCCGGCGCGGCTCGAAGGCCGACTGGTCCACCCATCGGGTCCGTGGCTGCTGGTCGATCCGCATGACACTGCTCCCTCGCTGACGCCGGCCGCGTCCTCGCGGCCTCCGTCACGGGCCCCCGTTGACCCGCTCGTCACCACGCTAGGCAGCGGAGATGACCCCCCCATGAATGCCACCTGGGAGGATCCTGTGCATCTCCCTTTCCCGCATGCTGGAAGGTTCGTACCGGGAGGCGGGACGGCGGCGTACGGTCGGACGAAACGGCGAGGCGAGGGAGCACAGGGACGTGGCACGGATCGCGGTGGTGGCCGGGGACGGGATCGGACCCGAGGTGGTCGCGCAGGCCCGCAAGGTCATCGACGCCGTGCTGCCAGGGGTGGACGCCACCGAGTACGACCTCGGCGCCGCCCGCTGGCACCGCACCGGCGAGGTGCTGCCCGACTCGGTGCTGACCGAGCTGGCCGGGCACGACGCGATCCTGCTCGGCGCCGTCGGCGACCCGACCGTCCCGCCGGGCGTGCTGGAGCGGGGCCTGCTGCTCAAGCTGCGCTTCGCCTTCGACCAGTACGTCAACCTGCGCCCGTCGCGCCTCTGGCCCGGCGTGGCCGGGCCGCTGGCGAGCGTCAAGCCCGGCGAGGTCGACCTCGTGGTCGTCCGCGAGGGCACCGAGGGGCTCTACGCCGGCGCCGGCGGCGCGCTGCACCGGGGCACCCCGGCGGAGGTCGCCACCGAGGAGAGCCTGAACACGCGGCACGGCGTGGAGCGGGTGATCCGCGACGCCTTCGCCCGCGCCACGCGCCGGGAGCGGCGCAAGGTCACCCTCGTGCACAAGACCAACGTGCTCACCCACGCCGGTTCGCTGTGGGCGCGCGCGTTCGAGGCCGTGGCCGCCGAGCACCCCGACGTGGCCACGGAGTACCAGCACGTCGACGCCGCCGCGATGTTCCTGGTCACTCAGCCCCAGCGCTACGACGTGGTGGTCACCGACAACCTGTTCGGCGACATCCTCACCGACATCGCCGCCGCCGTCACCGGCGGGATCGGGCTGGCCGCCAGCGGCAGCATCAACCCCGAGGGGGCGTACCCCTCGATGTTCGAGCCGGTACACGGCTCGGCGCCGGACATCGCCGGGCGTGGCGTGGCCGACCCGGTGGCGGCCGTACTCTCGGCGGCCCTGCTGCTCGACCAGCTCGGGCACGCCGAGGCCGCCGCCCGGGTCACCGCCGCGGTGGCCGCCGAGCTGGCCGGCCGGGCCCCGGGCGCGGCACTGCGCACCGAGGAGGTCGGCGACCGGCTGGCCGGTTACGCCACCGCCTGAGGCCGCCCGCCACCGCACCCCGGAGGCTCCGACGACGCCGCCCGGCCGCACCCCGGCCCGGCGGCGTCCACCCGTCCGGTGCTGCCGGTACGCCCGGGCGGCGCTACCCGCTGAACGACCGTTCGGGGTAAGTTTCTCGCACCATATTTCTCGGCATGCGGACCCGTGTGCCGTAGTCCGCAGGGAGGTCAGCGCGATGAGCGGTGGTGACAAGCTCGACTTCGAGATCCGTCCGAATCCCGCGCCGGTATCCGTCGCCGACCGGGCCGCCCTGCTGGCCAACCCGGGTTTCGGCCGGGTCTTCACCGACCACATGGTCACCATCCGCTACGCCGACGGCAAGGGCTGGTACGACGCCCGGGTCGAGGCGCGGGCGCCGATCCCGATGGACCCGGCCGCCGCGGTGCTGCACTACGCGCAGGAGATCTTCGAAGGGCTGAAGGCCTACCGGACGGCCGACGGCGGCGTCACCATGTTCCGCCCGGAGGCCAACGCCGCCCGGTTCGCCACCTCCGCCCGGCGCATGGCGATGCCGCCGCTGCCGGAGGAGGCGTTCGTCGAGTCGCTGCGCAGACTCGTCGAGGTCGACCAGGGCTGGATCCCCGAGATCGAGGACAGCAGCCTCTACCTGCGGCCGTTCATGTTCGCCAGCGAGGTGTTCCTCGGTGTCCGGCCCGCCAACGAGTACCTCTACGTGGTGATCGCCTCGCCGGTCGGCGCGTACTTCTCCGGTGGGGTGCAGCCGGTGACGGTCTGGGTCTCCCCGGACTACACCCGGGCCGCTCCGGGTGGCACCGGCGCGGCGAAGTGCGGCGGCAACTACGCCGCCTCGCTGGTGGCGCAGGCCGAGGCGATCGAGCACGGCTGCGACCAGGTCGTCTTTCTGGACGCGGTGGAGCGGCGCTTCGTCGACGAGCTGGGCGGCATGAACGTGTTCTTCGTCTACGACGACGACACCGTGGTCACCCCGCCGCTGACCGGCACCATCCTGCCCGGCATCACCCGGGAGTCGGTGCTCACCCTGGCCGCCAACGCGGGGCACCGGATCGAGGAGCGGCCGGTGAGCTTCGCCGACTGGCAGGCGGACGCCGCGAGCGGTCGGCTCCGCGAGGTGTTCGCCTGCGGCACCGCCGCGGTCGTCACCCCGATCGGGCAGGTGCGCTTCCCCGACGGCGAGTTCCTGGTCGGCGGCGGCGAGCCCGGCCGCGTCACGATGGCCCTGCGCCAGCAGCTCGTCGACCTCCAGCGCGGCAGGGGCGACGACCCGCACGGCTGGGTCCGCCGCATCCTCTGACCCGCCCGCGACACCACCGCCGCCCCCGTGCCGCCCGGCGCGGGGGCGGCGGCGTCACACCGCCGTCAGCCGAGCAGGTGGTCGCGCAGCGCGGCGAGCTGGGCGTCGGTGACGCCGGCGTGGCGCAGGTAGCCCTCGACCGAGCCGTGGGCCTGCCGCAGCTCGGTGAGGAAGAGCGTCATGGCCTCGGCGGGGCAGGTCAGCACCGGCAGCGTCTGCCCGGTCCGCCGGCCGGTGGACTCGAACCAGGCGCGGTAGCGCTCGCCGGCCTCGGTGCTCAGGGCGTAGTCGGCGGCGATGGCGTCGTCGGCGACCCCGAGCACCGCGAGGGTGAGCCCGCAGACGATGCCCGTGCGGTCCTTGCCGGCGACGCAGTGCACGACGACGGGGGCGTTGGCGGAGTCGGCGATCAGCCCGATCGCCTCGGCGAGCCCGGCGCCGCCGGTCCCGGCGAGGTCGGCGTACCGGTCGGCCAGGTAGCGGGCCAGGTCGGTGCCGGGCCGGTAGGGCCGCTCGCCCCACTCCGCGTGCTCCGGGTGGATGTTGCGCCAGGTCAGGCCGTCGAAGTGGGGGACACGCCCGTCACGCTCCACCTCGTACGGGCGGCGCAGGTCGATGACCGTGCGGACGCCGAGGGCGGCGAACGCCGCCCGGTCGGTGTCGTCGATGCGGTGCAGCGAGTCGGAGCGGTAGAGGCGCCCCGGGCGCACCGTGCGACCGTCGTGGCCGACGTGGCCGCCCGCGTCGCGGAAGTTGAACATCGCGGAGAACGGGATCCGGCGACCGACCTCGATGGAGTCCACGCTGACACGGTAACGGCCCCCCACGTTTAGCGGGAGGCCGTCGCGCGCCGTGCCGGTCAGCGGGCGGTGCCGGGCGGGATGGCCGAGTACGTCTCGCCGTAGTAGCCGCCGAGCCGGTCCCGGTAGGTGGGGTCGGTGTCGGCGGTCTCGTCGTACTCCGGGGCGGCCTTGATCTGGTCCTTGCTCCGGTCGACGTGCACCTTGCGCTCGTCGTGGTCGACGTGGTTGACGGTGCCGGCCGGGATCATGACCTTGCGGCCGAAGATCCACGGGCCGGTGTCCACCACCAGGTAGCTGTCGTTGACCTCGTGGCTGGCGCTGTCGATCTTGCCGATGCCGCCGTCGGTGGCCTCGACCTTGTAGCCGACCAGGTCGGCGTCGGCGACGGTCGCGGTGTCCCGGTAACGCCACGGGTCGAACGTGCCGGCCGGGGCGCCACCGGCGAACTCGCCCTGGCCGCCGCCGCGCAGCGGGTCCGGGCTGCCGTGGGTGCTGTGCGGGTCGAGCCTGTCCATCTGACAACTCCTGCCCCGACTGTCGCCAGTCGTCTCGCCGGTCCGGGTGTCTCTCGCCTCCACCCGTCCAGCTACCCGGGGGGTCGGCACCGGAAACGGCGGGGTGCGGGGCCCGCGGACGACGGTGGGCCGGCGCCGCACCGCGGCACCGGCCCACCGGGCGTACGCGTCAGGCGAGCGCGGCCTGGGCGTCCAGGGCGACCGCGGCGGCGTGCACGACGGCGGCGATGCGCAGCCCCTCGTGCACCTGCTCGCGGCTGAAGCCCGCGTTGCGCAGGGTCTTCTCGTGCGACTCCAGGCACACCCCGCAGCCGGTGATCGCCGAGACCGCCAGGCACCAGAGCTCGAAGTCGGCCTTCTCCACGCCCGGCTTGGCGATGATCTGCATCCGCAGCCGGGCCGGGATCGACTGGTACTGCTCGTCGCCGATCAGGTGCTTGGCCCGGTAGTAGACGTTGTTCATCGCCATGATCGCGGCGGCGCCCTTGGCCGCCTCGACCGCCTCCGGTCCGAGGTGGGTGGCCGCCTCGGCGGCGATCTCCCGCAGCACCACCGGGTTGCGCGCCGCGACGGCGCAGGCCAGGGCCGTGCCCCACGCCTGCTCCGGCTTCAGCGTGCTGGTGCCGATGGTGGAGCCGAGGTTGAGCTTGATGTCCTTGGCGTACTCCGGCAGAGCCGCCTTGATCGCGTCCAGACCCATGGTCAGGCCCCGGCGCCGGCGAGGAGCTTGGTGGCGTCCAGGGTCTCGCCGCCCTTGTTCCAGTTGCACGGGCAGAGCTCGTCGGTCTGGAGGGCGTCGAGCACCCGCAGCACCTCGGAGACGTTCCGGCCGACCGAGCCGGCGGTCACCATGACGAACTGGATCTCGTTGTCCGGGTCGACGATGAAGGTCGCCCGCTGGGCCACGCCGTCCTCGCCGAGCACGCCGCAGGCGGCGGTCAGCTCGCGCTTGACGTCGCTGAGCATCGGGAACGGCAGCTCGCGCAGGTCCGGGTGGTCCTTGCGCCACGCGTAGTGGACGAACTCGTTGTCCACCGACACGCCGAGCACCTGGGCGTCCCGGTCGGCGAACTCCTCGTTCAGCCGGCCGAACTCTGCGATCTCGGTCGGGCAGACGAAGGTGAAGTCCTTCGGCCAGAAGAAGACGACCCGCCACTTCCCCTGGTGGGACTTGTGGTTGATCGACTCGAACGCCTTGTCGGCGTCCAGCGACACGCAGGCGGTGAGTTCGTACTCGGGGAAGCGGTCACCGACAGTGAGCACAGGTCCTCCTTGACAGCGGCACGAGGCCGGTAACTGGATCGGTTCCAGATACTTCCGCAGCCCCGTTTCCGCCGGGTGGCGGCCGGGTGACTTGTGAAGTCGATCACGAGCGGCGGGTTGTGCCGGCGGGCCGGCCGTCGATGGAGTAGCGCGGCCGTCCCGCCATGTGGATTCTGCCTCCCAAAACCGGGCCCGGGTGGCAGAGTGGCGGTCGTGACCAGCACCCACCTGATTATTCGCACCTAGCGCGCCGGCCTCCCCCTCCGCCGAGCGCGCAGACCTCCCGCATCCGCGGGGGGTCTTTTTGTTGCTCTGAGAAAGGACCCTGATGACGTTCCAGGTGTACGACACCACGCTGCGCGACGGCGCCCAGCGCGAGGGGCTCAGCTACTCGGTGGTCGACAAGCTCGCGGTGGCCCGGCTGCTCGACGAGTTCGGGGTCGGCTTCATCGAGGGGGGCTGGCCCGGGGCCGTGCCGAAGGACACCGAGTTCTTCCGCCGGGCGCGCACCGAGCTCGACCTGACGCACGCGCTGCTGGTCGCGTTCGGGGCCACCCGCCGGGCCGGGGTGGCCGTCGGGGAGGACCCGCAGGTCCGGGGCCTGCTCGACGCGCAGACGCCGGCGGTCGCCCTGGTCGCCAAGGCGGACCTGCGGCACGTCGAGCGGGCGCTGCGCACCACCGCGGCCGAGAACCTGGCGATGGTCCGGGACACGGTGGCGCACCTGGTGGCCGAGGGGCGCCGGGTCTTCGTCGACGGGGAGCACTTCTTCGACGGCTACCGGTTCGACCCGGCGTACACCGCCGCCGTGGTGGAGACCGCGCTCGCCGCCGGCGCCGAGCGGTTCGTGCTCTGCGACACCAACGGCGGGATGCTGCCCTCCCAGGTGAGCGCCGCCGTCGCCGACCTGACCGCGCGGCTGGGCGTCGGCGCGGAGCTGCTCGGCATCCACTGCCAGAACGACACGGCCTGCGCGGTGGCCAACACCGTCGCCGCCGTCGAAGCCGGGGTGCGCCACTTCCAGGGCACCGCCAACGGCTACGGCGAGCGCCCCGGCAACGCGGACATCTTCGCCGTGGTCGCCAACCTCCAACTCAAGCTCGGGCTGCCCGTCCTACCGGAGGGCTGCCTGGGGCAGATGGTGCGGGTCTCCCACGCCATCGCCGAGATCGCCAACATCGCCCCCGACACCCACCAGGCGTACGTCGGGGCCGCGGCCTTCGCCCACAAGGCGGGGCTGCACGCGAGCGCGATCAAGGTGGATCCGCTGCTCTACAACCACGTGGACCCACAGGTGGTGGGCAACGACATGCGGATCCTCATCACCGAGATGGCCGGCCGGGCCAGCGTCGAGCTCAAGAGCCGTGAGCTCGGCCTGGACCTGGCCGGCCATCCGGAGGCGCTGTCGCGGGTCACCCGGCGGGTCAAGGAGCTGGAGGCCGGCGGCTGGTCGTTCGAGGCCGCCGACGCGTCGTTCGAGCTGCTGGTCCGCTCGGAGCTGGACACCTCCCCGGCCAGGCCGTTCGCGCTGGAGTCGTACCGGGTGCTGGTCGAGCACCGGGAGGACGGCGCGGTGGTCTCCGAGGCGACCGTCAAGATCCGCGTACGCGGGGAGCGGGTGATCGCCACCGCCGAGGGCAACGGTCCGGTCAACGCCCTGGACGAGGCGCTGCGGGCCGGGCTGGCCCGGCACTACCCGGAGCTGCGCGACTTCGAGCTGGCCGACTACAAGGTGCGGATCCTGGAGGGCACCCACGGCACCGGCGCGGTCACCCGGGTGCTGCTGGAGACGGTCGACGGCGTCGGCCGCGACTGGACCACGGTCGGCGTGCACCCCAACGTCGTCGAGGCGTCCTGGCACGCCCTCGTCGACGCGCTCACCTACGGCCTGGACCGCGCCCGGGTCTGAGCCGTCACCCGGCCGGAAGGCGCAGTTCGGCCAGGACGGCGCGGTGGTCGCTGCCCGGCACCCGGTGCACGCTGACCGCCCGCACGGCGATCCGCCGGTCGACCAGCACGTGGTCGATGGTCACCGGCGGGATCGGGTCCCCGTCGTACGGGCCCCAGGTGCCGACCAGGCCCGCGCCGGCCTGGTCGGCGGCGTCGACGTAGCCGGTGTCCAGCAGGGCGCGCAGCGGGGCGTGGTCGAGGGTGGCGTTGAAGTCGCCGGCCAGGATCCGCAGCGGCCCGTCCGGGGTGGCGGGCGGCTGCGCCGCCAGGTCGGTGCGCCAGTGGCCGACCTGGTCCACCGCGTACGGGGCCGACGGGTGCGCCGATTCGACCCGCACCGCCGGCGCCCCGGGGACCGCCACCGTGCCGTAGGCCTGGTCGAAGCCCCAGCCACCGCGATTGTGCCGGACGCCGCCCTCGCCGATCGGGAACCGCGCGTAGAGGCCGGAGCCGACGGTGCCGGGCCGTGGGCCGAGCTGCCGGTGGGGGAGCAGCCGGTCCAGGCCGAGCCGGTCCAGCTCCGCCTCGGCCTCCGGGGTGAACTCCTGCACGGCGAGCACGTCGACGCGGTGCCGCCGGACCAGGCCGACCAGCGCCCGCGCGTCGCCGGCCCCGGCGAGCAGGTTGGCGGTCAGCAGCCGCACCGTCGGCCCGGTGACCGGGGGCTGGCCGGACGGCAGGGCCCGGGGCGCCACCACGGCCACCAGGGTCGCCGTGGCCAGCGCCGCGACCACCGCGGGCCAGCGGCGCCGCAGGGCGAGCGCGAGCACCAGCGGCAGCAGGCTCCCGGCGGCGGCGTACGGGGTGAAGGCGAGCAGTTGCACCAGCGGTCCCCGGTCGAGGCCGCCCAGTCGTACCGTCGCCCAGGCGACCCCGGGCGCGACGGCGGCCCAGCAGAGCGCGGTGCGCAACCGCGCCGTCCGGTTGCCTGGCGCCGGCCGTGCGGACTCGATGATCACCCGGTGGAGGGTAGCTCCTCCGCGCCCGCCCGGCGGTCCGGCACGCGCGCCCGGTCGGTGGCCCGGAAGCGTGCACGCCGCCCATTCGTGAATGGCGAAGCGCTCGCTTCTCACAATTTTTCGAC
Organism: Micromonospora sp. URMC 107; assembly: GCF_051386315.1. NCBI lineage: Bacteria > Bacillati > Actinomycetota > Actinomycetes > Micromonosporales > Micromonosporaceae > Micromonospora > Micromonospora sp. URMC 107. Next base: position 9,760 of record NZ_JBPQTK010000023.1, on the reverse strand, counting down.
CCGGGAACCAGTGATTGACGAAGCGTGATCAACTATTGACGTCCGGCTTTTTCCGGTGCTACCTTCCAGTGGGTTGAGACGTCAAAACTCTGAGTAGTAATCCCAGCTCAGAGCCGGTGAAAATCGTTGTAGCGACAACATCTAGGGTGCGGCCTGAGGTGCGGGCTTCCAGGCGGTTGTCGCTCAGTTTTCCCGGCCCAAGAAATGGAAATCAGCCGTCCCGCCATCGGTGGGACCGGTCGAATCCGCACGGTCAACAAAGGGAGACCCTGTCATGACCACACTCTTCCGACGCAAGGCGGTGGCGGTCGCGTTCACCGCGCTGGCGCTCACCCTGGCCGGGGGCGGGATCGCCGTCGCCCAGCCGGCGGCGCAGGCGCCCGCCGAGGTCGCCGTCCGCCAGCCCGGCTCCGGCAGCCAGCCGGCCGTGACCCCCGCCGAGGCCCGCAAGGCCAAGGCGGCGCTGGCGCAGGGCCCGTCCGCGCTGGCGACCGCGCCGGGCACCGTCGCCTCCGCCGTCGTCAGCAGCGGCGGTACCCTGCTCCGTGGCTCGCCCGAGGTGGTCTCCGCCACCCGGTACGGTCCCGGGCAGTACCAGGTGCTGTTCAACTACAACGTCTCGCTGAAGACGTTCGTGGCGACCATCGGCACCACCGACCCGTACAACGTGCCCCCGGGTGGCGAGGTCTCCGTCGCGCCGCGGCTCCAGACGCCGAACGCGGTCTTCGTCCAGACCCGCACCTCTTCCGGGAGTGCGGCCGACCGGCCGTTCCACCTGGTCATCGCCAACTGATCAACGGATGTGACGGAGGGCCCCTCCCCGCGCCCCAGGCGGTGGGAGGGGCCCTTCCCGTCACGTCGGCCCGGCGCCGGCGCGCCGTCCCTGCCGGGCCGGGTGGCTCGTCCCGGTTCAGGCCCCTAAGGGCCGCCCCGGCGCAGATAATCCGACGTTTGTCCGACCGCCGGCACGGGAAGCAAGCACCGTGACGGACATCTCGGACACCCTGGCCAGCGTGCCCAGCCCGGCCGATCCCGATGCGACCCCGGCCGACCTGGAACAGACGCTCTTCGAGGTCAAACGCGTGATCGTCGGGCAGGATCGGCTCGTCGAGCGCCTGCTCACCGCCCTCATCGCGGACGGGCACTGCCTCCTGGAGGGCGTGCCCGGGGTGGCGAAGACGCTCGCCGCGCAGACCCTGGCCACCGTGGTCGGCGGCACCTTCTCCCGGATCCAGTTCACCCCGGACCTGGTCCCCTCCGACATCGTCGGCACCAGGATCTACCGGGCGTCGCGGGAGGACTTCGACACCGAACTGGGCCCGATCATGGCGAACCTGGTGCTCGCCGACGAGATCAACCGGGCCCCGGCCAAGGTGCAGTCCGCCCTGCTCGAGGCGATGGCCGAGCGTCAGGTCTCCATCGGCGGGCACAGCCATCGGGTGCCGGAGCCGTTCCTGGTGCTGGCCACCCAGAACCCGATCGAGTCGGAAGGGGTCTACCAGCTGCCGGAGGCGCAGCGCGACCGGTTCATGATGAAGGTCGTCGTCGACTACCCGAGCGACGCCGACGAACTCGCCATCCTCTACCGGATGAGCGCCGACCGGCCCGTCGCCCGGCGGGTGCTGGACCCGCAGCGCCTGCGGGACCTCCAGGCCCGCGCCGCCCACGTCTTCGTGCACCACGCGATCGCCGAGTACGTGGTGCGGCTGATCTTCGCCACCCGCGATCCCGGCCGGTTCGGCCTGCCCGAGATCGCCCCGCTGCTCGCGTACGGGGCCAGCCCCCGGGCCACCCTCGGGCTGGTCCGCGCCGCGCGGGCCCAGGCGCTGCTGCGCGGTCGCGAGTACGTGCTGCCCGAGGACGTCCGCGAACTGGCCGTCGACGTGCTCGCCCACCGGCTGGTGCTCTCCTTCGACGCGGTCGCCGACGGGGTGGCCGCCGAGGCGGTGGTCCGGCGGCTGGTGGAGGCCGTGCCGCCGCCCCGCGTCGCCACCGCCCACCCGGAACACGCGGCCGACCTGGCGGCGGCATGAGGTGGCGCGGGGCCACCGCGCCGGCCCTCGTGCCGGCCGACCCGGGACTGGCGGACCTCACCGGAGACCGGCGCCTGCGCCGGCTGGAGCTGACCGTCACGCGCCGGCTCGACGGGCTGCTGCACGGCCGGTACCGCGGCCTGCTGCCGGGGCCGGGCAGCGAGACCGCCGGCAGCCGGGAGTACCGGCCCGGTGAGGACGAGGTGCGTCGGATGGACTGGGCGGTGACCGCCCGCACCACGGTCCCGCACGTGCGCGAGGTCGACGCCGACCGGGAGCTGACCACCTGGCTGCTGGTCGACGCGAGCCCCAGCATGGAGTACGGCACCGCCGAGCTGGACAAGCGGGAGCTGGCCGTGGCGGCCGTCGCGGCGGTCGGCTTCCTCACCGGCGCCGCGGGCAACCGCCTCGGCGCGCAGGTGCTCGGCCCGGACGGGCTGCGCCGCTTCCCGCCCCGCAGCGGGCGTACCCACCTGCTCGGGCTGCTCCGGGCCCTGTTGACCGCACCCCGCGTCGGCGGCCACGACGGGGACGGGCCGGTGCCGACGGGCCCCGACCTGGCCGACGGACTGGCCGCCGTGCACCGGGTGGCGCTGCGCCGCGGTCTCGTCGTGGTGGTGTCGGACCTCCTCGACGGACTGCCCGACGACCCCCGGCAGGCACCGTCCTGGGAGGCGCCCCTGCGCCGCCTCGCCGTGCGGCACCAGGTGCTCGCCGTGGAGGTCACCGACCCCCGGGAGCTGGAGCTGCCGGACGTCGGCCTGGTCACCCTGGTCGACCCCGAGACCGGGCGGCGGCGCGAGGTGTGGACCGGCGACCGGGCGCTGCGCGAGCGCTACGCCGCCGCCGCGACCGCCCAGCGCGACCAGGTACGCCAGGCGCTGCGCCGCAGCGGGGCCACCCACCTGTCGCTGCGCACCGACCGGGACTGGAGCGCCGACATCGTGCGGCACGTGCACGCCCAGCGACGGCTCGCCGCCGCCCCGGCCCGGGCGGTCCGGGGAGGTGCGGCGTGATCTGGCAGTCGCCCGTCCGGCTCTGGCTCCTGCTCGGGGTGCTCGCCCTGGCCGCCGGCTACCTGCTGATGCAGCGCCGCCGCAGCCGGTACGCCGTCCGCTTCACCAACCTGCGGCTGCTCGACCGGGTCGCGCCGCACCGCCCGACCTGGCGGCGGCACCTGCCGGCCGGGCTCTTCCTGGCCATGCTGGCCCTGCTGGTGGTCGGCTTCGCCCGGCCCACGGCGGAGGTCCGGGTGCCCCGGGAACGGGCCACGGTGATGGTCGCCGTCGACGTCTCCACCTCGATGCTCGCCGGCGACGTGGAACCGGACCGGCTCAGCGCCGCCAAGGAGTCCGCCCGGCGCTTCGTCGACGGCCTGCCGGACGAGTTCAACGTCGGACTGGTCGCGTTCGCCGGCAGCGCGGCGGTGCTGGTGCCGCCGAGCACCGACCGGGAGGCCCTGCACGAGGGGATCGAGCGGCTGGTCGAGGGGGCCACCGGGGTGCAGGGCACCGCCATCGGCGAGGCCATCAGCACCTCGCTCGGCGCGGTGAAGGGCTTCGACAGCCAGGCGGTGAAGGACCCGCCGCCGGCCCGGATCATCCTGCTCTCCGACGGGGCGAACACCTCCGGCATGGACCCGATGGAGGCGGCGTCCGAGGCGGTCGACATGAAGGTGCCGGTGCACGCCATCTCGTTCGGCACCCCGGGCGGCACCGTCGACCGGGGCGGCCGGCCGATCCAGGTGCCCGTCGACGGGCAGACCCTGCGCGCGGTCGCCGAGGAGACCGGGGGCGGGTTCCACGAGGCCAGCACCAGCGACGAGCTGCGCGCCGTCTACGAGGACATCGGCACCTCGGTCGGCTACCGCACCGAACGGCAGGACGTCTCGGCCCGGTTCATCGGTCTCGGGCTGGTGTTCGCCATGGGCGCCGCGGCCGGCTCGATGCGCTGGTTCTCCCGGCTGCCCTGAACCCGCACGGCCACCGTCGAGAAGGACACGTGAGGAGCGTACGCATGGCAGTGCAGACCGGGCTGGGCGAACCGCGCGGCCCCTGGTTCATCTCCCCGGAGCTGGATCCGGACGGGCGGGCCCGGTGGGACGGGGCCGGCCCGGACGGTGGCCCGAACCGGCGGGGCCCGGGCGGGCGGGTGCTGGCGGCGCTGGCGGTGGTGGCCCTGTCGACCGCCTCCGGCGCGGTGGCCGGCGGCCTCGTGGCCGGCCGCGACGACCCTCCGGGCCCGGCGGCGGCTTCGGCGGCCCCGGTCCCGGCGGAGCTGGTGACCGCGGCCGGGAAGACCGTGCCGGGAGTCGTCTCGGTGCTCGTGGGCGGGGCCGGCGGGGCCTCGGCCACCGGCTCCGGCTTCGCCGTCGACGACCAACAGCACATCATCACCAACGACCACATCCTGGCCAGGGGACGCAGCGGCTCGGTGACGGTGGAACTGCCCGACGGGCGGCGGTTCGCCGCCGAGGTGGTCGGGCGGGAACCGCGCAGCGACCTCGCCGTGCTCCGGGTGCCGCCGTCGGCCGGCCTGGCGGCGCTGCCGCTGGCGAAGCCGGGCTCCACCCGGGTGGGCGAGCCGGTGCTGGCGGTCGGCTCGCCGCTGGGGCTGCCCGGCACCGTCACCGCCGGCATCGTCAGCGCCCTGGACCGGCAGGTACGCCTCGGCGAGAACCGGCACACCGCCGTGCAGACCGACGCCTCGATCAACCCGGGCAACTCGGGCGGCCCGCTGGTCAACGCGCGCGGCGAGGTGGTCGGGGTGAACACGGCCATCGCCACCATCGACGGCAACGGGTCGATCGGCATCGGCTTCGCCATTCCCATCGAGCAGGTGCAGCGGACCGCCGACACGATCATCGGAAAGGGCGGCTGAGCTGCGGTCACGCCCGCCCGGACGGCCCGGGAATGTGAAAACTGTCGGATACCCGGCGCGGAATGATCGGCCAATGGAAATATCACGCTGAGTATGGATACTGGCGTGGGTGGAGCGTCCTGAATTCGTGGTCCTCCTGCTGGTGGGCCTGTTGATCGGTACCGGGGTGGGGTCGGCGTACGCCCGGGCGCGACGTGGGTGGGCCGACTACCAGACCGTCAGGAAGACCGTGCCCGGCGCGAGGCGCGCCGCGTGGCTGCTGATCAAGGTGGCCACCACGAAGATCGGGGTGATCGCCCTGCTGCTGGTGGGGGCGGTCGCGTACGCCGCCGCCGGCTCCGACGGCAGCCCCGCCCCGCCCGGGCAGACCCCGAGCCCGTCCGCGACCCCGAGCGTCCGCCAGGGGCGTTAGCCTCGGGGAGTGGACGACGGACTGCGGGTGACCGACCGATGGACCGTGCCCGCCGCCGAGCTGCGGGAACGCTTCTCCCGGTCGTCGGGGCCCGGTGGTCAGGGCGTCAACACCACCGACTCGCGGGTCGAGCTGAGCTACGACCTGGCCGCCTCGCCCGGCGTGCCCGAGCCGCTGCGGGCGCGGGCGCTGGAGCGGCTCGCCGGCCGGCTGGTCGACGGCGTGCTCACCGTCACCGCCAGCGAGCACCGGGCGCAGCTGGCCAACCGGGAGGCCGCCCGGGAACGGCTGGCCGCGCTGCTGCGCGAGGCCGCCGCCCCGCCGCCCCCGCCCCGCCGGCCCACCCGCCCCTCGCGCGGCGCGAAGGAGCGCCGGCTGGCCGAGAAGAAGCGCCGGTCACAGCGCAAGCGCGACCGCCGCGTCGACGGCGAGTAGCCCGCGATCCGGCGCCGCCGCCGCGCCCGGCGGTCAGGTGCCCCCGGCCAGGGCGTGGGACTGGCCCGCTCAGTCGTCCACGGTCGACAGCAGGCGGTCGCACTCGGCGACCAGGCGCGCCCGCAGGGGTGCGGCGCGCTCCGCGAACGACCGCTGCGCCCGCACGTACTCGTGCCGACCCTCGACGGTCTCCACCCGCACGGGCGGGTAGCCGAGGGCGGTGAGGTCGTACGGAGAGGCGCGCATGTCCAGCGTGCGGATCTCCCGGGCCAGCTCGAACGCGTCCGCGACCAGCTCGCTCGGCACCAGCGGGGAGAGCTTGTACGCCCACTTGTAGAGGTCCATGTTGGCGTGCAGGCAGCCCGGCTGCTCGTGCGCGTGCTGGGTCTCGCGCGTCGGGGTGAGCAGGTTCAACGGCCGGGCCGGCGCGGTGAAGAACCGGTACGCGTCGAAGTGGCTGCACCGCACGCCGCGCTCCTCGACCACGGCCGCCGTCGCCCCGGGGCTGAGCCGCAGCGGCCACGCGTTGTGGCGTACCTCCTCCTGGGTCTGCCGGTAGACCATGGCCCACTCGTGCATCCCGAAGCAGCCGAGGTGCGCCGGCCGGTCGGCCGTCGCCGCCAGCAGCGCCCGGATCCACCCGATCGACTCGGCGCGCCGCGCGCGTACCGCCGCGGTGTCGAGGGTGAGCCCGGCGGCGGTGGCGCGGTAGTCCCGGCCGAATCCGGCCGGGTCCGCGTCGCGCAGCACCACCCCGGCGCCCGGGTGCCAGCGGCGCAACTGGGCCGGGCGGTGCGAGTAGTAGGTGAAGAGGAAGTCCTCGACCGGGTGCTTCCCGCCCCGGCGGCGACGCGCCAGGTGCGGGGTGAGCCAGGCGTCGACCCGTTCCTCGTGCGCGCGGCGCCGCGCCTGCCACCGCGCCGCGTCGAGCACGGTGGTCGGGGCGAGGGCGGCGGTCACGGACCCCAGGGTACGACCGCCACCGGGCGCCCGGTCAGGGCACGTCCACCCGGACCCCGGCGGAGAACACCCCGCTGCGCAGCTCCAACTGCTCCGGCGGCGCCTGCCCGTCGACCGTGAAGACCAGCGGCAGCACCGCCCGGCTGCCGGCCGCCATCGGCTGGGCGAAGACGTCCCGGCCCTGGTTGGCCGCCCGCGTCGCCTGCTCGTCGGTGCTGACGAAGTTGCCGTCGGGCAGGTACGCCCGTTGCAGCCGGCCGTGCCAGCTCTGCTGCTCGGGGGTGAGGTTGCGCACCCCGACCGTGGCCTCGCACTGCCGGGCCGCCGCGCCGGGCTCGCACGCGACGCGGTACACGGTGAACTCGAACGCCGACTCGCGCAGCGGCTCGCCGACGGCGCCGTTGACCCCCCGGCCGACCCACGCGCCGCCGGTGGGCTGGCTGTCGGTGTCGACGGCGGCGACCTGGCGGGTGGCCGTCCAGGCGGCGGTGCCCACCGTGCCGGCGAGCACGGCGGCGGCCACCGGGACGATCAACCAGACGGACGGCTTGCGACGGATCTGTTCGGGGCGCGGCGCGGCCGGGCGCGGGTAGACCGTCCCCGGCCCCCCGCCGGAGAGGGCCGCGGCGACCGGCCGGCGGCGCCGCCGCCAGGTCCAGGCCCCGCCCACCGCGAGCACCGCCACCGTGGCGAGCCCGGCCAGCAGCACCGGCGTCCGGCGCCACGGTGGCGCCTCGGACCGCCCGGGCGCGGCGGCCGGCGCGCCCGCGTGCCAGGTCGCGGTCGCGCAGTCGTACGGCCGGCTGCCGTCGCGGGCGAAGGCGCAGGCCGGCGCGGTCAGCGGCCGGGCCGGGGCGGCGGTGCTGAGCGCCGTGCCCAGGGTGGTGGTGCTGCGGGCGGGCAGCTTCAGCTGCCAGGTCACCTCGGTGGCCGACTGCCCGGCGCTCCGGGTGGCCCGGCCCCCGTCGGTGATGGCGGTCGCCGAGGCCCCGGGCGGCAGCTCCTGCCGGACGGTGGTGTCCACCGGCGTGCCGCCGGTGTTGCGGACCTGGATCCGGTACCGCGGCGCCGACGTGCTCTCCGGCACCACCGCGACCGTGACCGGCGGCTTCGCCACCGGCGGGGCGGCCCGGGTCGGGGTGGGCACCGCCGGCGGCGCCGACGGCATCGCCGGCTGCGGGGTCGGCGCGAGCACCGGTGGTGGCGCGGCCGCCGCGGGTCGGGCCGCCGTGGGCAGTGCCGGCACGGCGGCGAGAATGCCGAGGCAGTGTACGAACACTGCGAGGGCCCTGTGGTGTCGTGTCGATGCAGGCATACGAACGAACCTCCGGAGCCGACGCTAGGGGCGCGGCGACGCCGGGCGGGTACGAAGTCGCGAATTCCGCCCCCGCGAACGGCCGGTGGCGTAGGGTGCGCGCCCTCCCCGGGTGCCCGGGCGCGCCGCCGGCCGTCCGGTGCGCCACCTTCCCGCCTCGGCCGGGGCGCGGGTGGCCGGGGCTAGATTGGCCTGGTGCGTATCGCTCGTTTTGCTCATGCCAAGGGAATGTCGTTCGGGGTCGTCGAGGGCGAGCCGGAGGCGGGCCCGCAGGGCCTGACCGTCGCCGAGATCGAGGGCCACCCGTTCGGCCAGCTCACCTTCAGCGGTGCCCGTTGGGCGCTGTCGGACGTCCGCCTGCTCTCGCCGATCCTGCCCAGCAAGGTCGTCTGCGTCGGCCGCAACTACGCCGAGCACGCCGCCGAGCACGGCAGCGAGGTACCGAAGGAGCCGCTGCTCTTCCTCAAGCCGTCCACCTCCGTGATCGGGCCCCGCGACGCGATCCGGCTGCCGATCTTCTCCAAGCAGGTCGAACACGAGGCCGAGCTCGCCGTGGTGATCGGCGCGCCGGGCGCCCGCCGGGCCGACCGGGCCGCCGCGGAGCGGGCCATCTTCGGCTACGCCTGCGCCAATGACGTCACCGCCCGGGACCTCCAGCGCTCCGACGGCCAGTGGACCCGCGCCAAGGGCTTCGACTCGTTCTGCCCGATCGGGCCGTGGATCACCACCGGGCTCGACGTCCGCGACCTGGAGATCCGCTGTGAGGTGGGTCGCAACCCGGAGGAGATGGAGGTCCGCCAGCTCGGCCGGACCAGCGACATGGTCTTCGACGTGCCGGCCCTGGTGTCGTACGTCTCGCACGTGATGACGCTGCTGCCCGGCGACGTGGTGCTCACGGGCACGCCGGCGGGGGTTAGCCCGCTGGTGGACGGGGATACGGTCACCGTGCGGATCGAGGGGATCGGGGAGCTGACCAACCCGGTGGTGCCCGTCGCCTGATCCGCGTCGAGACCCGTTTCCGCAGTTCAGGGGCGGTTTGGGGGGCTCGATTTGGCCTGCCGGCGCCGGGAGGGTAAAGTTTGCTCCCGGCACCGCAAGGGGCCAATGGGGTATGGGGTAATTGGCAGCCCGACTGATTCTGGTTCAGTTAGTCTAGGTTCGAGTCCTGGTACCCCAGCGCAGCCGAGGTTCGCGAGAGCTTCGGGCGCTGGATCTCGTAGGAGACGACTCCGGTTCCCGTCAGGGGATCGGGGTTCTCTCTGGTAGAGTCCAGCGGCGCCGCTCGACAGAGCGGTGCCGCAAGCAAGTTCTGGCCCCGTCGTCTAGCGGCCCAGGACGCCGCCCTCTCAAGGCGGTAGCGCCGGTTCGAATCCGGTCGGGGCTACGCACTCGAACGGCCCGTTCCACTCCGGTGGGGCGGGCCGTTCCGCATGTCCCGCACCCGCGTCGCCGCCCTGCGCACGGCCCGACCGGTCGATCGCCCGGTGCCGGTGCCCCGGTCGTGGTGTCGTGTCCCGGTGCCGGTGTCCCGTTGTCGGTGTCCCGGTCTCGTGTCGCCCCGTGCCGGTCGCCCCGATTTCCGCCCCGGAGGGGACGCCGCTAGACTACAGCGGCACCGCTCGGAAGGGCGGTGGAAGCAGTGAAGTCTTGGCCCCGTCGTCTAGCGGCCCAGGACGCCGCCCTCTCAAGGCGGTAGCGCCGGTTCGAATCCGGTCGGGGCTACGC